>CAYNUE010000089.1:0-12885 GCA_964400325.1 uncultured Sangeribacter sp.
CTGCAACCTTCTGATCCGTAGTCAGATGCTCTATTCAATTGAGCTAACGAACCATGCGCGTCGTGTTCCGATTTGCGAGTGCAAAATTAGCACATTTCTGAGGAATATGCAAATTTTTAATATGTTTTTTTCAAAAAAAATACGTCACACTTGCTGAGCCATCGAAACCAGCTATCGGAGGCACTGACTTAGTGATACTTACCTCACCACTACTAATTTCAGGCCAACGTTTGCGCAACCTCTCACCTATGCTCTGTGCTACTGTTTCAAGCAATTGATGAGGCATGGCCATAATGTCTTTCACCTCATCATAGATGTCAGCATACGATACCGTATCACTCACACTGTCGTTGTGAAGACACTCAGCTTCTATTCGGACACGAATATTGAGCACAAATTCATTACCCACCTCGCGCTCCTGTTCAAATACACCTATACGTGCGAACATACGCAGATGGTCAAGAGATATTATGAAGTGGGCCATGTTATTTAATCACATACTATCTTATCGATACGACGCTTATGACGTCCGCCCTCGAAGTCAGTGTTCAGGAAAGCTTCTGTTATAGCTTCAGCTTCAGGCATAGTTATAAAACGTCCGGGCATAACTACAGCATTAGCATCATTATGTTGACGTATAAGGCGAGCCACCTCTACACACCAGCACAGACCGGCACGTATGCCACGATGTTTATTGAGCGTCATGGCCATGCCTTCACCCGAGCCGCAGAAACATACACCACAGTCACACACACCTTCCTCTATGGCACGTGCAGCTTCATGACCGTAATCGGCGTAATCACAAGATGCGTCGCTGGCAGTGCCGAAATCAATTATTTCATAGCCCTGCTCAAGCAGATAATGCTTAATGTGTTCTTTCATCTCATAGCCTGCGTGGTCAGAGGCCATTGCAATTTTCTTCATTGTTTGTTTTCAGGTTTAATTAGATTTAGTATCAGTATCAGCAACAGTTTTTGCACGGTCGCCTTTACTTTGGAAATATTTACTTGTGAAAGCAAACCGTACCATCAGATAATTGGCCGGTATACATATACCCATCGCAGGCAACAGAGCTAAGGTCGGGCCCACTATCTCTTTAAATATGGCCACCAAACCTGTCTGAAGACCCATATTGACAAGGTGACTCAGTGCAAAACCGAGACCGTTACGTGTGGTAGGATGCTTATGGAAGGTAAAGTAGCTCGACAGTATATAGTTAAATATAAAGCTTATACCGTAGCTTATCATAGTTGAGGGTACAGCCTTTACACCCACAGCATGTACAAACACCACGTATATACCATATTGCAGCACAGTAGCCAGGCCGCCTACAAGGCCGAACCTGACTATTTCTGAGAAACGGTTATTGCTATTGATGAGTTTTTTAAGGTTCATGAGTCATAGATTGGTTGGTTGCAGGCTGACGCAGTTCTTCAAGCGGTTTACCCTCTTCCTGAGTCAGACGGCTGTTGATGTCGCCAATATAATCGAGCAATTCCTGACGACCTGTACTCTTTTCAGACGAAGTGACAAATATAGGTGGCAATTCTTCCCAAGTCTGCATAAGTACCTGCTTATATTCCTCCACCATCTTGGCACCGGCCATTGGACCAAGCTTATCAGCTTTTGTAAACACTATGGCAAAAGGCACTTGATGTTCGCCAAGCCATTCAAGAAATTCAAGATCTATCTTCTGTGGTTTATGGCGTATATCGAGTAAGACGAAGAGACATGTCATCTGTCTGCGACCCAGTATATACTCCTCAATTATACGGCTTATCTCACGTCGTTGGTCTTTGCCACGTGCAGCGTAACCGTAGCCTGGCAAGTCGACTATATACCACTTGCCGTCATCTATTTTAAAGTGATTGATAAGGAGAGTCTTACCGGGTTTCTGTGAAGTTTTGGCCAAATTACGATTTTTGGCCAACATATTGATAAGGGAAGATTTACCTACGTTCGAACGTCCTATAAATGCATATTCTGGCACTTCAGTATCGGGACATTTATTAACATCGGCATTGCTTATCTCATAGACTGCTTTCTTTATATCCATAATTCTTGTCTTTTAATTTTGGGTTTAATAAGAGTTACTTATATTATATAAACAATCCAGAAGGGTTTATCTTTCATTAATGCAATGCCGACATATATCTCAGCCAATTGCCGTATCGAAGAGAAGACCGTGTATAAGCCTCATGCCTTTAGCCACATCTTCTTGGTCTACCACAAGGGTTATAGTCGTTTCAGATACTCCGTCCGAAGCCGCGTGTACCTTGATGGAGGAACGTTCAAGAGTATTGATAAGACGTGCACCGAGGCCAGGATTGTGTTTAAGGTCCTCACCTACCACAGCTATCGTAGCCAAATAGTCATGACGATGTATCTTGCTCAGTGTGCCGTCAGCAAGTTCGGGAGCGTATTCTTCTTCAAGCACCTTAAAAGCAGTATCGGCATCGGCACCCGTCACAGCAAACGAAAAAGCTTCTTGCTGTGCAGGAGGCGAAACTAACAATACGCTTACGCCATTCTTAGCAAGAGCGTTGTAAGTGCGCGAGTTAATTTCTGCAACATTAGCCGTCAACTCACCACGCAGAATCATCAGACATGTATCTTTGACAGAAGATATACCTGTGGCCAGACGACTATCATCACCCTTATAATCAGTTATAAGAGTACCAGGAGCTGACGGATTAAAAGTATTCAGTATCTTTATAGGTATGTTCTTGTGAAATACCGGATATATCGTTGGGGGATATATGACTTTGGCACCGTATGAACACAGCTCCATGCTTTCGACAAAAGACATGTGTGATAATACACGCGCTGTAGGTATGACACGTGGATCAGCTGTCATAAAGCCATCAACATCAGTCCATATTTCAAGCAATTCTGCATCAACAGCAGCGGCTATCAGAGCAGCGGTAAAGTCACTGCCACCACGACCAAGATTAGTTATCTGACCATTATCACGGTCAGTGGATATAAATCCAGGCACTATAGCGTAACGATAACCTCCATTTCCGAGAGCGGCTTTTATACCCTGTTCAGTCAAAGCCATATCTGCTATGCTACGTCCGAACCAAACTTCGGTCTTTATGAAGTCAAGCGAATCGTAACGACGTGCACCTTCTATCATAGCAGCTACTATGTGACTTGACATACGTTCACCGAAACTTACTATCACATCAAGTGTACGGTCCGATAGGTTGAGCAGAAGATTAACGCCATCATAGTTACGTTCCATCTCATCAAGCAGATTGTCTACTTCGACTCTCACCGCGGCACGACGTGCTTCAGGTACTACACGTTCAATTATGTCGTGATGACGCTGGCGTATACCCTCTATCTCGGTTTTATAACCGAGGTCGCCCGATGCAGCCTGACGTGCTGTAGCTATCAGCTTATCAGTCAGACCTCCAAGAGCCGATACAACCACGATGGCCTCACCATCGATACCTTCGACTATCTTTTTTACATTTTCAAGACTCTCGGATGTTCCTACCGAGGTGCCTCCGAATTTCAGTACCTTCATGCGTGTTTTCTGCTTCTATGGCGACAATAAGCTTTCTGACATATAATTTACATATCAGAATAAGTCGCGTTGCAAGATGCAAAATTAACAATTTAACTTTATTCCGACAACTTTACTACACCTTACTGCCCCATTTAACACTGCTTTCGGATAATTTGACTCAATTTTTTAAGCTAATTTTGCCTATTTTCGCCTGTTGGTTGCTAATTTTGCAAGTACAATTATTCGGCATACTACAAAATACTCTTCTCTGTGATGTACATAAAGCCGGCAAAAAAGTCAAACTTATAGACCACTCGATAAAATGAGAACTGCTTTGATAACAGGTGTCACCGGACAAGATGGCTCCTACCTCTCCGAGTTACTATTGGAAAAGGGATACGAAGTACATGGTACCATACGTCGTTCGTCAGTAGATTTCCGCGAACGCATAGCTCATCTTGAGGGACACCCGAGATTTCATTTGCATTATGCCGACCTGGGCGATTCATTGTCTATAATGCAGGTAGTACAGAAAGTAAAACCTGACGAAATTTACAATCTGGCTGCACAGAGTCATGTGCAAGTCAGTTTTGATTCGCCTGAGTTCACAGCCAATGTAGACGCTACAGGCGTATTGCGTGTACTCGAGGCTGTGAGATTGTGCGGCCTTACTGATTCATGTCGTATATATCAGGCCTCGACTTCCGAGCTTTATGGCAAAGTGGAACAGGTACCACAGAACGAGCTGACTCCCTTTCATCCCTATTCTCCTTATGCAGTAGCGAAGCTTTATGGTTTCTGGATTGTAAAGGAATATCGTGAAGCTTATGGAATGTATGCCTGTTCAGGAATACTGTTCAATCATGAGAGCGAACGACGTGGTGAAACTTTCGTAACCCGCAAGATAACCTTAGCTGCTGCACGCATAGCACAAGGCAAACAGGAAAAACTATTGTTAGGCAATCTATCATCAAAACGTGACTGGGGCTATGCTCGCGATTATGTCGAGTGCATGTGGCTTATATTACAGCAACCCACTCCAGACGATTATGTTATAGCCACAGGCGAACAACATTCTGTACGCGAGTTCTGTCTATACGCTTTCCGACGTGCAGGTATCGAATTACGCTTCGAAGGTGAAGGTGAAAATGAAAAAGGTATCGATGTGCGAACTGGTAAAGTACTTGTCGAAGTGTCACCAGATTTTTACCGGCCCACTGATGTGGTGAACCTACTGGGTGACCCTTCAAAAGCGAAACAACAGCTTGGCTGGAATCCTAAGAAGACATCTTTTGAACAGCTTGTCAACATAATGGTGGATTCTGACATGGCAAAGGTGGCCGCCGAACGAGCTGGAGAACAGGTGCGCACTAATCTTGCGGAATATTTGGAAAAAGGAATCGTTAAATAAAATAAGTAGCCGCACAGTTGGAAATCCATAACTGTGCGGCTACTTATTTTTATTTCTTAGGCAACAACTTTCCTGTCAGTGACTGTAAACGTAGCTTTATGACACCAAAAACAGCCTCACCAAATATTGAACTGTTCATCTTGGAAGTGCCTAACTGTCGATTGACAAATACAATCGGTATCTCTACCACTTTGTATTTACTGTACCATGATTTGAACTTCATCTCTATTTGAAAAGCATAACCTTTAAACTGTATGCTATCCAAACCTATATTTTCAAGCACACGACGCCTATAACATACAAAACCGGCTGTAGCATCACGCAGTGGCATACGTGTTACAAAACGTACGTATGCCGATGCAAAGTACGACATTAGTACACGCCCCATAGGCCAATTGACTACATTAACGCCACTGATATAACGTGACCCAACGCAAACATCAGCTTCACGATTTCGACATTCGTTGTAGAGTCGAGGCAAATCAGCTGGATTATGCGAGAAGTCAGCATCCATCTCTATGACATATTCGTAACTACGTGCCAATGCCCACTTGAAGCCATGTATATACGCTGTGCCGAGGCCTAATTTTCCTTCTCGGCACTCAAGGTACACACGCCCTGGATACTGTTCTATTTTGGCACGCACGGCATCAGCAGTACCGTCAGGTGAACCGTCGTCTATCACAAGTACGTCGAATCCATCGGGTAATGCCATAACCGCATCAATGATATTAGAGATATTCTCTATTTCGTTATAAGTGGGTATGATTACTAATGCGTCGCTCATGGCGGATTGTATCAGAATATCACATTGTATTTTTTCAGTACTTCAACCGGGTGGTAAGATTCTTTGGCGAAACGAAGTCCTTCGTCACCTGAATCATCTTCACGATTGATATACTTTATTTCCGGATAAGCCTTAGTCATGCTCTGGGCAAAAAGAGTATTTATAGCCTCGTAACTGCCAGGCACATGACGTGTAGCTTTCTCTATATGTATGAACAGTGTGTCACCACGACGATCACCTATGGTAAAAGCACATACCTTGCCATCAGCATAAAGCAGTGCGCCTTCCATGCCACAGTCACCGTCGGCTATAGCTTGTATCATATTGCGTGTCAACAACCTTTCTTCTATAGCCATGGGTGTATCATCTCCTTCGAGGTCAAATATATCCATAAACTCCATAGCTTCAGAAGCATTATCGGCTGTCAATGTGTCGAGGTGCCAATCTGTCACACCATTCATAAACTGATTGACATGATTACGCTTCTTTGAATAACGTTTTCCTTTCAACCATGCCAAATCGGCTGCATCATAAAGATAGTCACCCCAATCAGTCAATAGCTCAAGAGCTTTAGGTCGGAACGGACGCAGTAGCTCCAGCCCCTCAGTAGGAATTGCCGACAGAACCAGAGGCATATCGTTACGTTCGCACCATGCCTTAAGTATGCCTAATGAACGTGAAAGCGGCAATCGCCCTATCGGCAATGCAAAAGCCTCACGTGAGAGATCGTTCTCAACCACTCCTTTTATAAAAAGAGTATCTTCCATGATACAATATTCATACTTAAAATAATCTACCCACATCAGTAGACCTCCGTAACTATAATCGGTGGTACGGCCTGGTGCCTGTTCCAGATAGCTCATGATGACTGGCATGGCAGCTTTAGTCACAGGGCTAAATTCCGGACAAGGACCAGTATACGGTTCTATCCTCTCAAGTTGTCCTGATAATTGGCCGAATCTCTCGGCAAGCGTATTTATATCGGGAGTGACCGTCAGTGTAGCAGCGGCCGCATTGTGCAAAATTGTGTTTTCCATAGTGTCGTCGTGTTTATAAATTTTATATTATAAACACCCGACACGTATGGTAAGTTTGACATCAATCTCCCCGATAATATTGCTGTAAGTAACAACGGGCTATGAAATCATGGTTTTCAGCTACCAGACGATGTGCGACCATTCGACTTTCTTCATCAGGATAATCACCAGGAAATACAGCATCTGGCAGCCAGTTTTCTTGCCATATACGTTCCAATAAATCATGAGGACAACGGCCACGCTCAGTCATGAGTTCTATAGCGTGCTTCTGGGCATAAGTTGTATCGTAGCATGGATTGGAAGGAGCTGCTATACAACGAGCAACGTCTTTAGCCAGCAACATTCCTTTCTGACGGTTAACCATCAGTACAAAGTCGTGCGCATCTTTAAGCTGCGGCAGATGTTCTTCACCTTCACTCCAGCCTAACACATCAATAAAGAAGCGGTTCAGTTTCTCGTAATCACTGAAGAAAGCTATGGTTTGGCCATCAGTGGCTGCTACAAACTTTTCATAATACGGATGTACTTTCTCAGTCTCCTCACCCTCAGTTGCTACCGACGGGGCTGGAGGTAACTTACCTTCGAGTATAAGATACATCCATTCGCGTAGATAAAGAGCTAACGGTCCTGTTGGGTCTTCCATCATGGCCTGTTCCAGACGTTCGTACAGTTTTGGAAGGTTATCGGGGTCTGCCAATCCAGGCTCCGACATTATATGTGACAGAGTCAGCGCAAATGCAGGTGTCAGCAGATAGTTGTGCATAAACAACCAATTAGCCAATTTCAACAATCCTTGGCCATCAGCCGGATTATTGATTTCAAGTTCCTGATGTACACGATACCCCTCAGGCTCCGGAGCATCGTCATAACGAGATTCAAGTTCTTCGTACCATAACTCGGCTACACGTTGCACAAGTTCGCTATCAGGCGAAAGCATACGTACCTTTTCATAGCTCATGGCAATAGCATACCACACTATGAAACGTACATCTTCACGATTCAATTCATAGTCTATATAGTCATCACCATGAGTATAAAATGGCAAAGTTCGTCCATACAGACGTCGCATTTCGGTAATAAAGGCACGCCATACTCCACCATCGGCTATAACATCTTGATAGTAACCTATGACAGTCAGTACCGCACGCTGTACCAGCATATCGGGCATATCATCAAGCAAGTGGGAGCCAACTGTGATATCGAGCAGACGGTTAGACAACTTTAGATAATATATGTCGGTAGGTTGCTCTTCCGGGAATGAGGGTTGTCGCACCAGAAACTGCTGCATAGTTATTGCTTTCATAGCTTTTCCGTGTTTATTTTTGCCATAAAAGGCTTTACTTTAATATTTCTACCAGCTCTTCAGCTGTAACCTCACGCTGAGTACCATCAATCATACTACGCAAGGTTATACGGCCGTTCTCAAGTTCCGTCTCGCCTATTATGGCTACGTATGGTATACCCTCAGCGTTAGCATAAGCCATCTGTTTTTTCAGTTTGGCACTATCAGGATACATCTCGCTGCTGATTCCATTACGACGCAATAAAGCTACTGCTTTAAGAGCGGCTTTAGCTTCGCGTTCACCTAAATTTGCAAAAAGCACCTTAACCGACGAACTTAATTCGGCAGGATACAGATTAAGCTGATTAAGTACATCATAAATACGGTCTGCACCGAATGATATTCCAACTCCCGACAGTCCGGGCAGTCCGAACACACCGGTCAGGTTATCATAGCGTCCACCACCGGTGATACTACCTATCTGGGCATCAAGTGCCTTAACTTCAAGTATAGTGCCGGTATAGTAGTTCAGACCACGCGCCAGTGACACATCTATATCACATTCACATTCATGTCCAAGGTCATCAAAACCCTTAACCACTGTCTCCAGCTCTTCTACACCTTTGAGTCCCGTAGGTGTATCCTTCAGTAATTCGCGCAGAGCAGCGAGCTTTTCATCATTACTGCCCTGAAGTTCAAGCAACGGTGTCAGGCGTTCTACTGCTTCTTGATCAAGTCCTTTTTCAAGGAGTTCCTGCTGTACGTTTTCAAGACCTATTTTATCTATCTTATCTATTGCTACCGTTATGTCAACTATCTTATCAGGATGGCCTATAACTTCGGCAATACCGGTCAGTACCTTACGATTATTTACCTTCACAGCAGTACGTATACCAAGTTTTCCGTACACCATGTCGATAAGTTCCAACAATTCTATCTCGTTATTGAGCGAATCAGAACCTACTACGTCAGCGTCACACTGGTAAAATTCACGGTAACGGCCTTTCTGTGGGCGGTCAGCACGCCACACAGGCTGTATCTGGAAGCGCTTGAAAGGCATCTGGAGTTCATTGCGATGCTGAACTACAAAACGTGCGAATGGAACTGTAAGATCATAGCGTAGTCCTTTCTCACACAGTTTATTGGTGAGTGAAGGTAAACGACGCTCAAGCAGTTCTTCATCGCTACAGCTCTTGAGAAAGTCTCCTGAATTGAGTATCTTAAATAAAAGTTTATCACCCTCTTCACCATATTTTCCCATCAGAGTGGACAGATTTTCCATAGCTGGTGTCTCTATCTGTTGGTAGCCGAATACTCTGAATGCTTCACGTATGGTGTCAAATATATAGTTGCGGCGTGCCATTTCTTGGGCGCCGAAGTCACGTGTGCCTTTTGGTATGCTGGGTTTCTGAGCCATTTTATTAATTTTTTCTGCTGCGAATTTACTAAAATTTCTTCATTGTCTCTTTCTTTTGCATTAACTTTACATTCTAATTGAATACTATTATGAAGAATATCATTCTCTCTGACGAGATAAAAGCAGCCGCACCTGGCTTGAAAGTCATACAGATAGAGGCTGAAGTCAGCAATACTCCTACCAACGACGAGCTCTGGGAAGAACTCTGCGATGTTGAACGTAAAATGGCCACTACCCTTACTGTACCCGATATAAATCGTCGTCCTGGTATCGCTGCCACACGTATGGCCTACAAAGCTTGTGGCAAAGATCCTAATCGTTATCGCCCCTCTAACGAACAGTTGAGCCGACGTGTGGTGCAAGGTAAAGGCTTGTATCGTCTGACTACATTAGTCGATATTATCAATCTTGTCTCACTAAAGGCCGGTTATAGCATTGGAGGTTTTGATGCTGACCATATTGAAGGAGAAGACGTAATACTCGGCATAGGACGTCATGAGGAACCATATTGTGGCATAGGACGTGGCCCACTAAATATCGAAGGTTTACCAGTCTATCGTGACTCCATTGGCGGCATAGGTACTCCTACAAGCGATGAGGAACGCACCAAACTATCGGAATCCACAACACATATAATGATGCTCGTTAATGTCTATGGGGAAGAGATGCCTGTTGAAGAGACCCGAGATTGGCTGTGCAACCTGCTTGTCAAGTATGCCTCAGCAAATCCAGATACTATCGTCTGCCGTATCATAAGCGCAAATGAATAGGACAAACTTGCTCTATAGGCTCAGACACGACTTTTAGCAATAAAGAAGGTACACACACGTTCTTTCTTTATAATTAACCCGCCAGTAATTAGAGTAACTGGCGTCTTTTTCCAAAAATGAAGCATCGTTTTTTTGTTTTCTTTTTTTCTTTCGTAGCAGTGGCCTATGCCCTTGCAGAGAATGTCCGTATTTCCGGTAAAGTATCAGATAACGAAGATAAGCCTATCGAATTTGCAACTGTTCGTATCAAAGGCACAGCTATAGGCACTAATACTGACCTACAGGGCGCTTACTCCCTATCGGTAGCCCCAGCTGATACAATTGAAGTTATATTCAGTTGCATAGGTTTTAAGACTGTTACTCGCTCGCTGCTTGATGCTTCAGGTGAGGTAACTCTAAACGTCCGTATGGCACCAGAGACCTCCGAGCTTTCTGACGTCGAAGTTATCGGATTTCGTAATAACATCAACGGTATGCAGAGCATTGATGCCGATGCTTTCCGTCTGTCGCCAGATGCTTCAGGCGGTAGTGTCGAAGCTATGTTAGCTACTATGGCCGGTGTTAATTCTTCTAACGAACTTAGTTCACAATATTCTGTGCGTGGTGGGTCGTTTGATGAAAATTCCGTTTATATAAATGGTGTAGAGATATACAGGCCCCAGCTTATGCGAAGCGGACAGCAGGAAGGCCTGAGTATCATTAATCCTTATATGGTGGACAATCTTAAATTCTCCACTGGAGGATTCCCGGCCAGATATTCAGATAAAATGTCTTCAGTACTTGATATAACCTATCGAGACCCTGAGGCTTTTGAACTTGAGGCAGACGTTTCACTTATGGGTGCTTCGCTTACAATAGGGCAAAATTCCGGCCATTTCTCACAGCTGCATGGTGTACGTTTCAAGAAGAACAATTCATTACTTAGCTCTCTTGAAACACGTGGTGAGTATGACCCATCTTATTTTGACTATCAGACTAACATGACCTATAAACCTAATGAAAAACTGTCATTTAATCTGTTAGGCAACATCTCTCTTAATCACTACAATTTCAAGCCGGCTGACCGCGAAACCAATTTTGGCACATCGTCTGATGTAAAGAATTTTAAAGTATATTTTGATGGCCAGGAAAAAGACCGATTTGAAACCTACCTTGGCTCTTTCAGTATTAACTACCGTCAGAATCGTGCTACATCGTTTGCGCTTGGTATCTCAGCGTTTCTTACAAATGAATTGGTTAGTTACGACATATCGGGTGAGTATTGGCTGGATCAGGCAGGGACAGGAGGAGCCGATGCAGTCGGTGGTGAATTGGGAGTAGGCAAATATATGGAACATGCCCGCAATCGTCTCAACGCTTCTGTGATACAAGCTTCTCTTCGTGGACAAACAGTAGTAAAAGGCAATAACATTAATTACGGTCTTATATGGCAACATGAAAATTTCCGTGACCGTACCAAAGAATGGGAGTGGCGAGATTCAGCCGGATATTCTCTGCCTACACAACCAGAAGGGGTGCATCTGATCTATAATCTTTCTTCACGTCAAGACGTTACAGCCAATCGTCTGGCTCTGTTTGCAGAAGATACCTATTATTTTGATACAGAAAAAGCATATATGACTCTTAACGGAGGTCTGCGTCTATCCTACTGGGACTTCAATAAGGAGATGCTTGTATCACCGCGTGTAAATTTCACATTTTCTCCTACATCAAACAATCACTGGAATTATCGCGCCGCTATAGGTCTTTACTATCAGTCACCTTTCTATAAAGAGTATCGTCAAGCACTATACGATGAGCTTGGTAATGCCTCAATTACTCTGAACCGTAATATAAAATCCCCTTCGAGTCTTCAGTTCATCATAGGTGCTGATTATACTTTCCGAGCTCTTAACCGACCTTTCCGACTCTCAGGTGAGGCTTACTATAAAGTACTGTCAAATCTGATTTCGTATGAATACGATAATCTTAAAGTCACCTATTCTGGTGTCAATGATTCAAAAGGTCATATAGCCGGTGTAGACTTCAAACTGTTCGGTCAGCTTGTTGAAGGTTCGGATTCATGGCTTACTTTCTCACTGATGAACACAGGACAGACTCTTGACGGTGTCAAAGTACCTCTGCCGAGCGATCAGCGTTACGCGGTAGGACTTTTCTTCACAGATTACTTCCCACGTTTTCCCAAGCTTAAATTTGCTTTACGCGGTGTGCTGTCTGACGGGCTCACTATGACAGCACCACGAATATCACGCTCACAATCTTACTTCCGCGCACCAGCCTACAAACGTGTAGATATAGGCCTTAGCTATCAATTAGTAGGAGCACCGAGCGATGGCGTACGACCATACAACTTCTGGCGTCACTTCCGTAGCATAGTAATAGCTCTGGACGTCTTCAACCTCTTTGACATCTCCAACGTCAGCAGCTATTACTGGGTAACAGACGTCAACAACATACAATACGCTGTGCCCAACTACCTCACACGCCGACAATTCAACATTTCCCTCTCAGTAGCCCTCTAATGGCCGCAAAGGTCGCGGAAAGATAAGTTTTATAACTCGTATAATATAAATTAGATAAGTCGTATAATTCTTATAAATCTTATAAGAATTATAAAACTTATAAGACTTATTGATGAGCACGGCTGTCCCAGGCACCACACAG
>CAYNUE010000090.1:0-12876 GCA_964400325.1 uncultured Sangeribacter sp.
AGCGTCGGATTCATAACCCGGAGGTCTCGAGTTCAATTCTCGATCCCGCTACGAAGAGATGCAGTTGATGAATTATCGACTGCATCTTTTTTTATATTATGATTTCATTTCTTAATCAACTCCCTGCCAGCGTAAGTCTCAGGCATGGTACTGCTGCAGCTTTCGGTCGGTACTGGCGTATAGATTATGCTCTTATGTCTTGTGATTGTCCCCTCGCGGAACGTGTTATAATAACAAGTATAAAATTACTTCCGGATACAGAGATAGCGAGTTATTGTGTCGGTGATAGTGAAGCCGCTGCTGTGTTTGACCTTATTATAGACTATATGTTAGGTCATACAGACAAAACTATTCGTTGTCTACTTGAGGGTACTGAGTTTCAGAAGCGTGTATGGAGGGCTTTAGCCGATATAGAAGTAGGCACTACCGAAACATATAGTTCCTTGGCTGCACGTGTAGGTTATCCTAAAGCAGTAAGGGCTGTAGGTAGTGCTGTTGGACATAATCCGTTGAGTCTGTTGCTACCGTGTCATCGGATTGTGCCTGTATCGTCTCGGTTATGGCCCGGTAACTATGCGTGGGGGAAATTATTAAAACAGCTGCTGCTCGATACCGAGGGGGCACAACAAAAATAAAATACCATGGCTACAACCTTCGAAACACTTATGGATTTGCCCCTCTTCAAAGGACTGGGCAAGGTTCACATCTCTGAATTTCTGGGTAATACTCCGGTTAATTTCATCACGTATCAAGCCGGCGAGACTTTGTTTAAAGCGGATGACGAATGTTGTTCGCTCATATATGTCATGCACGGAAGCGTGTGTATTACTTATCGCAACGTAGGCAACGGTATCGCAATACATGAAAGAGCCAGCATAGGACGTGTCTTGGGCGCACCCCGTCTATTCGGCTTGTCACGTAATTATGGTTGTGATTGTATTACTCTTGAACCGACAGGAGTAATGGTGATAACAAAACAGGATTATTCCAAGTTATTGCAGTATAATCAGGTCTACTGGATTAATTATCTTAATTTTCTTAGCGCACAGTGGCAACGTATAGTAGATGAGGTGCGCCGTGTAGAAGGCGGTAAGCTTCTCAACCGTTTGGCCGTCCTTGTACTTACCTATACAGATCCAGAGGCTGATAGCATCACTGTTGAGGCTGATGATGAAGCCCTGTTGGCTCTCACCAACATGAGTCGTGAGATGTTTGAGGAGGAATTAAATAGTTTGCAGCAGAAATGTGTTGTATATAGCGATGGAGTACGGCGTAAGATTCCTTCGCGTCAGCGTCTGCTTGAGATGGCAGCATTACAACAGGCTACTGAAGATCTCAGAGAGGGTGAAGAGCCTGAGATAGCTGAAGTTAATGTAGGCTAAAGTGTACCTGAGCCAATTTGTGTGGAGTCGGGGTTATTATATGGGGTAGGGTTATGACTTGCAGGGAAGGAATATTTTGTTTAACTTTGCCGTAGAGATACTTTCAAATAAAGATTAACCATGACATCTCAGCAAAGCCTTAAAATCAGATTGGCAGTAATGAATTTCCTGGAGTTTGCCGTCTGGGGTTCCTATCTTATTTCCTTAGGTAATTTCCTTGCTTCGCGTGGTCTCGGCCAGCAGATAGGCTGGTTTTATGCTGTGCAAGGAATAGTGTCGCTTATCATGCCTGCTGTAGTGGGTATCATAGCTGACCGTTGGATTCAGGCACAGCGTATGCTGAGTCTGTGTCAGTTTATAGCTGCTATATTTATGGCTGCAGCAGGGGTGTACTCTGTAGGAGCGTCTACGGAACTTGCATTTGCTCCTCTATTCACTCTTTATACTTGTTCGGTAGCCTTTTTCATGCCGACTATAGGCTTGGCTAATTCGGTAGCGTATACTGCTTTGGGTAAGGCGGGGCTTGATACGGTAAAACATTTTCCTCCTATCCGCGTATTTGGTACCATAGGCTTCATAGTAGCGATGCTGATAGTCAATTTCGCTGGTTTTCAGAGCACACCAGCTCAGCTGTTTACATCAGCCATTTTCGGAGGGGTATTGTGCCTGTATGCATTGACCATGCCTTCGTGTCCTACTAACAAAAGTGCGGGTGGGAGTCTTGCTGATGCTCTGGGTCTGAAGGCATTTCTGCTGTTCAAACAGAAGAAAATGGCGATATTCTTTATTTTCTCAATGTTGTTAGGTGTATCGTTGCAGATTACGAATAGCTACGGTAATGCCTTTATCACTTCGTTCGGTAGTATAGCAGAATATAGCAGTAATTATTTTGCTAAGAATGCTAACCTTCTCATATCTCTTTCACAGATAAGCGAAACTCTTTGTATCCTTCTTATTCCGGTAGCTTTAAAACGGTTTGGTATAAAGGGTGTTATGCTGATGTCAATGTTTGCCTGGGTGTTCCGTTTCGGATTTTTTGGAATAGGTGATCCTGCTGGTGGAGTATGGATGTTCATACTGTCTATGATAGTGTATGGTATAGCCTTCGACTTCTTCAATGTTTCGGGTTCTCTTTATGTAGACCGTGAGACAGACTCAAGTATACGTAGCAGTGCTCAAGGACTGTTTATGATAATGACCAATGGTATCGGTGCCACAATAGGTACCCTTTCTGCTCAGGCGGTAGTTAATGCCCTGGTGTTTACGCAATCGACTCCTGAAGATCAATTGCACGGTTGGCGTGAATCATGGCTGATATTTGCCGCATACGCGTTGGTAGTGGGAGTGTTGTTCTTTTTCATATTCAAAGATAATAGCACAAATACTGTCACTACAGCACAGGCAGAGGCTGCCGAAGGAGGTGGTGATGGATTTGCCGGTGACGGTGACAGTGCCATGAAGATGTGATATGATACAGTTTTATGCTCCCGATTTAGAGCGTACACTTACGCTGCCTGCTGATGAGTCGGCACATTGTATAAGGGTATTACGTAAGAAAGAAGGTGATGTCATAACTGTTACCGATGGCGTCGGTAATCGCTATGAGTGTGAAATAACTGCTGCTTCTCCTAAAGGTGTCAGTGTAGCTATAATATCACGTCAGTTTATAGCACCACATTGGGGCGTAAAAATTACCCTTGCTGTTGCGCCTACCAAAAACATGGACCGTATGGAGTGGTTGGTAGAAAAAGCTGTCGAGATAGGGGTAGACCGGATAGTTCTGTTGCTATGTGAGCATAGCGAACGCAAGGTAGTGAAGCCAGAACGTCTCATCAAGATAGCGGTGTCGGCAATGAAGCAGAGCCTTAAAACCCAATTGCCCGAAGTGACCGAACTGACTCGATTCGATGATTTCGTTGCTTCTGCTCCGAACGGTGTGCGTATGATGGGTTATTGTGACCGAAATTTGCCGCGTCGTGAATTGGTAAGTGAATACTCAGCAGGCGCAGATGCTGTCATCATGGTGGGCCCTGAAGGTGACTTCAGCCCATCGGAGGTGGCAAAGGCTATGGAAGCCGGTTTTGTGCCTGTGACTATGGGCGAGAGTCGTCTGCGGACTGAGACAGCGGCCTTGTTCGGTGTGGAGGCTATTCATATAATAAACCAGTTAGCCTCTTTAAAGGAATAGAGTACGTAGTATAAAATATAGACTCAGAAATTATCTTAAAAATAAAATACGAAATGTCATACGACGATATGCTTGGCTATCTGTCAAGTAGTGCTACCGGTAATTTCTTTCTTCTTGCAGGTCCTTGTGTCATAGAGGGGGAAGAGATGGCACTTGATATAGCCCGTGAGCTTAAAAAGATAACCGCACAGCTTGATATACCCTACGTGTTTAAAGGCAGTTACCGTAAGGCTAACCGCAGTCGTCTTGATTCTTTTACAGGTATAGGCGACGTTAAAGCTCTTGAAGTGCTCGCCAAAGTGCGTGAAGAAGTAGGTGTGCCGGTAGTCACTGATATACATACCCCTGATGAGGCTGCCATGGCTGCCCAATATGTGGATATACTTCAGATACCAGCCTTTTTGTGCCGTCAGACTGACCTTCTTGTAGCAGCTGCGCGTACTGGTAAGTTGGTTAACATAAAGAAAGGCCAGTTCCTTTCTGCGCCATCTATGGCTTACGCTGTAGAAAAAGTACGTGAAAGCGGAGACCGACAGGTAGCGGTTACAGAACGTGGCAGCTTCTTCGGTTATCAAGACCTGGTAGTGGATATGCGTTCCATTCCTCTTATGCACGAAGCTTGCGATTGTCCTGTAATAATGGATATTACTCACTCATTACAACAGCCTAATCAGACGGCTGGAGTCACCGGAGGGCTGCCGCGTCTTATAGGTACTATAGCTCGCTCAGCTTTAGCTGCTGGCGCTGATGGTATATTCATGGAAACTCATCGTAATCCTGCTGAAGCTAAAAGCGATGGGGCCAATATGTTACCGTTGGCTGATGTGGAAACGCTGTTGCGTCAGCTCACCACACTACGTATGACTCTCAATTATCTTGATGCCCAATATGGTAAATAGAATTTAAGACCTATCTGCCTCTTAAAGTTAAGCTATATTGGAATTGTTAGAAACTGAATTTCTTTCATAACAGAAGCACCCGATTCAGTCTGAATCGGGTGCTTCTGTTATGAAAGAAATTTTCTATTAACGCAGTTTAAGTTTTTGACCTGCCTTGAGAGTAGCCTTTGCGCTCAGACCGTTGAGTTTGCGGAGCGAAGTGGCTGACATACCGTAAGCCTTGGCAATCTTCGCTAATGTGTCGCCCTTCTTTACAGTGTAAGTAGTAGGGGTTTTTGAAGAAGCCTTGTAGGGATTTTCCTTCTCAGCCTTTGCTAATGTAGCTGCTGGAGCGTAATTACGTGGCTGGGTATAAGTCTTCTTATTGAAGGTGTAGGTATCGGTATGGGTGGTCTGGTTGGCGAAATCGAAGATAGCAGCCGGGTTTATAGCGTAGCCCATGTAGCGTGTCTCGAAGTGGAGGTGAGGACCAGTGCTGCGGCCTGTGCTTCCGCCGAGAGCTATAGGATCACCTGCCTTTACGACGTCATCTGGCTTGACAAGAAACTTATTGAGGTGGCCGTAGACAGTCTCCAGGTCATTAGGGTGACGTATAATGACATAGTTGCCATAACCTTTAGCCTCGTAATTGGTGAGACGTACTTTGCCGTCGAAAGCAGCATAGATAGTATCGTTGCTCTGAATCTTGAGGTCAACACCCTTGTGCATACGTCCGAACTTGGCACGATAACCATAGTTGGAAGTTACATATCCTGGGCATGGCATGGCATAACCGGTAACATCAATAACCTTTGAGTCAGGTGCATCGGAAGCTTTAAAAGGATTGACAAGTTTTGAATTCCAGCCTTCGGTGTAGATGTCAGGTTCAGGTTCCTCGTCTTCAATGAGATCGACAAAAGTGTTTTTTTCGATTAGGCGGATCTGGTCCTTAGACTTAGTCTGGTTGGCCAGTAACTGCTTATGCGCGTCCGAGTGAGGTGACTTGGAGGTTATGGTCTGCGCCGCAAGGGGTGAGCAGGCTATAGCCATGAACAAGGCTGCCGCGCATATCGATTTCATGTTAACTGTCATCAGAATAGAAAAATGTTTTTATGGAGAGACATAGGTCTGCGAAGAGCCGGGCTCACGCTTTAAGCTCGTCGTCGCTGTAAAGAAAACGGATATTAGCAGGTGTATAGTCAAAAATCTCGCCGGGAGCAAAGAATCTGGCCAGTTCGATGACAGCATTCTCAGGAGAATCGCTGGCATGAACTATGTTAGCTTGGTTGCTGACGCAGAAATCACCGCGTAGAGTACCGGGTTCAGCCTGACGGCCATTAGTGACACCAGTCATCTTGCGGAAGACTTCTACAACATCGATACCCTTGAGACACATCACTACTACAGGAGAGGCCGTCATCGACTTAACGATAGACGGGAAGAAGGGACGGTCTACCAGATGAGCATAGTGCTCACGAAGAATCTTCTCATCGAGCTGCATCATTTTCATGCCACAGATGATAAGACCACGTTTTTCAATCCTGGCGATAATCTCGCCCATAAGACCACGCTCTACTGCCGATGGTTTCAGTATGACTAATGTCTGCTCCATTATGTTGTTTAATTTTTTTTAAGATTTTGTATTGGGGTACACCAAAGTTAGTATAAAACATTTCTAAAACCTAATCTTTCAAAGAATTTTTTTTGAAATAAATGTTAACAGGTTTATGAAAATATGTGTAAGTTACACTTAATCAGTAATGTATTTTATAAATATGTTTTAAAACATATTTTTGACATTTTGCACATTGCCTACATTAGTGTGCAAAAATGAGGGATTTGAAATGTTAAAATTCTTTAATGCCATTTTAAGGGGGCTACAGTCAGCATTTTAGCCTATTCGCCTTTACAAGATGGTGCCTTTATAGAAGTGATATTTATTGAGGGGCATACTGTAAAGCAATGAACAAAAAGAATACTGGGGTTGTATGGATTATAATGAGAAGGTAGACATTTGTCGATAATCTCGTGTCTTCTTCTTGGTTCCATATAGCTATTAAAATTATTCCACAATATACATTAAAAAAGTAACACATGTTTGTTATAGAACACAATCCGGTTACACATACGCCAGGGGCTCATGAAGCTCTGCCGACAGTTGATCTTTCACCTGTGACCGAAGAAAGCACTTACTTCATAGCGCGTATCATCATGAAGTTGGTAGATTGGATACTCGCCCTTCTGGGGTTGGAACACAACGAGACTTTATTTACAATTATTTATGCTGCCATAGTGTTTATGGTGGCATGGGTGCTTGGTCTGGTTGTAAGTTGGATAGTCGTGATGGTTGTCCGTAAAGTTGGCAAGCATTGGAAATGGTCAATATATGAAAAGTTGACCCAGGCTGACTTTTTCACCAAAGTAGCCCGACTGATACCAGCTATTTTCTTTCTTATATTGTTGCAATTTACCTTGAATAACAAGGAAACTCTATCAATGTGGCTGACACGCTTCACGTGGATATATATAGTATATATCTTAGTTGAAAGTATCAGTATATTCGCTACAGTGCTATGGGTGCATATTGACGAGCATGAAAATACACGTCGTTTGCCACTGAAAGGTTTTCTCCAGCTTGTAAAAGGTGCAGTTTGGATAATAGGTATCATTGTAGCAGTAGCCATTTTGTTCGACCGCTCACCGGGTTCATTGCTGGCTGGTCTTGGTGCTTTTGCCGCAGTGCTTATGTTGGTGTTTAAAGATAGTATACTTGGTCTGGTGGCAGGTGTACAGCTGTCACAGAATGACTCACTACACGTAGGTGACTGGATAAAAGTACAGGGTACAAACGCCAATGGTACTGTAACTGAAGTGAATCTTACAGCTGTTAAAGTGCTCAACTGGGATAAGACTACTACTTATCTGCCTCCTTATAGTTTGATAAGCGGTAGTTTCACCAATTATCGCAGTATGCAGCAGAGCAACACACGTGAGATAGTACGCAGTTATAATATTGATGCTGATTCAGTGGTCGCTCCCGACAAGGCCATGCTTGACTTCTTTGAAACGCTTCCGCTTGTAGGTGAGTGGGTAAAGAAAAAGCGTGAGCAACAGGCGCGAGGAATAGTCGAAGATGTTGATAATAGAGAGGGCTTGGTCAATGGCTCACTTGATACCAATCTCGGTGTATTCCGTGCCTACATACAGTTATATCTTAATGCACATCCTCGTGTGGCTCATGGTGGAGGCGATAATTATTGTTTCGTTACCACTCTTGCACAGACTCCGACTGGTATACCACTTCAGATTACTTGTTTCACAAATACTTCAGCATGGCTTTCGTATGAAGCTATACAGGCAGCTATTTTCGAGCATCTTGCTGTAATGTTGCGTTACTTTAATCTTTATACTTACGAAGAGGCTTCTGGTCGCGATACTATTCTGGAGGGTTATATGAGCACTGTGAAGAATCCTGGTCTGGTGTTTGGTCTACCTTATCCGTTCTTTGCTAATGGAGGCACTCCATATAATCCCGGTTATCCAGTGCCGGCAGCTCCTTCACCTACTGATGGGCTCGGAGGCGTACCGGCAAATACACAGGTGACTGACCCTGCAAGTCCGGTTGCACCTAAAGTTACAACAGCCGCGCCGGCGGCTGCCGACACGGCTGTCAATGATAGCGCATCTAAAGCGCAACAGTAATGTATTATCGTGACGATACGTTCTTACCAGTCTTTACTGACGAAGGTGAACCCCAGTAAGTAACAGAGGCTGTAACAGAACCGGAAGCGTCGATTGATTTATTAGCATAACATTCTATGTCGCCTGTGCCTCCGGCATGGGCGACAACATTATCTGCTACAAGCTTACGGGCTTTGATGTCTCCTGTACCCCCGGCGTTATAGGTTGCCTCAGTCACACGTCCCTGAAGTTCGATGTCACCTGTACCGCCTACACTGGCATTGACTGAAGTGGCCTGAAGATTATCTATTTCGATATCACCTGTACCGCCTATTTGAGCAGTAAGGGTAGAACATTCAAGTGTCTTGAGTTCGATGTCACCTGTACCGCTTACGTTGGCACTCGCCGATGATGTACATTTTACACCATTAAAGGTTATATCGCCTGTGCCTGTCACTGTGAGAGTTAGTTTATCAGTGTTAAGATTGGTACAGTTAAAATCGCCTGTACCACTCAAATTTACTGTTGACAATGAGGGAGAATTGATATAGCAGACTATGGCTTGACCATTCATTTTCAGAGTCATGTCTGATGACTTTTTCAAGTTTGCGATAAGTGTCCCTCCGTTTACTTCTATGCTTACATACTCCATCAGATTGTCAGGAGCCTCTATTTTTGCTATGCTATTGCCAGGCTGCTGTGTGTAAACTACATTGATAATGCTTGGGATGGAGACACTATTGAAATTGTCAATATTGAGTGTTTTTTTGACAATTTTGTTTGAAGCTGTTAGCGTTGCGTCATGGTCATGTGCAATGGCTATTTTAGCACAGGATGTTAAGCCTGCGCTTCCGAACAGCAGCATGCTGCTCATAAGTGTGGTGAATAGTAGATTAGGTTTCATAATATTGGTAATTTATTGGTTGTGTGCTATAAAGTCAAGTGTTAGCGTGATTTGGTGTTCTTATCAATCTTTATTATAGAAGGTGAACCCCAATATGTCACGGAACTATTAGCTGTATTGGTTGAAGTGATAGATTTCACTGCATGACATTTTATTTCGCCTGAACCGGATGCATGTGCTACAACAGTATCTGCTAATAAGTCTTTAGCAACTATTTCTCCGCTGCCAGCCACATTAAGAGTAGCCGAAACAACTTGTCCTTTCAGTTTCATATCGCCTGAGCCTGCCACTTGAGCCTGAATTGTTTCAGCAGTCAAATCAGTTATTTTAAGATTACCTGAGCCTGTTACTTCAGAGTGTATATCAGTGGCTTTTATGGTGTTGAGTTTGACTTCACCAGACCCTGCCACTTGAGTGTGAACTGTCGGTGCTGTAAGATTAGTAATTGTTAAGTCACCAGACCCTACTACATTGGCCAATACAGTTTGAGCTGTAACGTTACCTAAATCCATATCTCCCGAACCGGATATTTGTGCTGTAAGCTTTTCACATTTAAGTTGGCCTATATAGATATCGCCTGAGCCTGCCACCTGAGCTATTAGTTGATCACTGGTAAGATTATCACATCTGAAATCACTTGAGCCCATAATTTCTATATTTTTCAGTTGGGCTGAGGTTACATAACACTTTATAGCCGTGTCGTTATTGAAATTAACGGATACGTTCTTAATACTGAGCTTCAATATTTCACCACTTACTTCAGTGTTGATATATTCCATAACATTGTCAGGGGCTTCTATCCTTACACTTGGAGCACCCGGTTGTTGGGTGTAGATGACGTTGATGACGCTTGAAATCGAAATACTGTTGAAGTTGTCGACTTTTACTGACTTTTTGGCTATAGTTTTGGAGGCTGTTATAGTCTTGGTATTCTGAGATGTTGAATAAGTGTATGTGTTTGTCTGTCCATTACAGTCAGTAGACCAAAGAACGACAGTCAGCAGAGTAATTCTGACAAGTAGATTTAAGGGTGAAAAATGTTTCATGACAAATAAGTTTTGATTTATAGCGTAAAGTTAATTCAAGATAGGCAAAATAACAAATAAAAAGTTTAGTGACAGGCAAAAACGTCCGATTTCGGACGTTTTTGCCTGTCACTAAACTTTAGGAAAGAATAAAAAGGTTTACTGTTTAGTCAACTGGTTCAAGTTTTACAGTGAAGTGGCGGAGCAGGGGAGCTTCCCATACAATCTTCAGACCGTGCTTGATTTCGTGACGACGGTCGTAAACGTTCTTAATAGCCACGGCGATAACGTCCATGTGGTTGTTGGTATAGACACGACGCGGAATGCAGAGACGCAGGAAGTCAAGACCACCGAAACGGTTTTCACGTGTTACTGGATCACGGTCAGCAAGAATATAACCGATTTCGCAGCCACGGATACCGGCCTCACGGTAGAGTTCTACTGTAAGAGTCTGAGCGGGGAATTCCTCCTTAGGAACTTCGGTAAGGATACGGTCAGCATCCAGGAAGATAGCGTGGCCACCTACAGGACGCTGATAGGGAATACCGAACTCATCAAGACGGTGAGCCAGATACTCAACCTGCTTGATACGGGTCTCAAGCATATCAAACTCAGTGTTTTCATCAAGACCTACAGCCAGAGCGTCCATATCACGGCCGTTCATACCACCATAGGTTACGAAGCCTTCAAACTGAATACAATAACCTTTGGCACCTTCATACCATTCTTCGTGACGTGTAGCGATGAAACCACCCATGTTTACCAGACCGTCTTTCTTTGATGACATGGTCATACCGTCGGCCAAAGAGAACATTTCACGGCAGATGTCCTTGATAGTAAGATTACGATAACCTTCTTCACGAACTTTGATGAAGTAAGCGTTCTCGGCAAAGCGAGCAGAGTCGAAGATAACGGGCTTATTGTATTTATCAGCGACTTTACGTACTTCACGAAGATTCTGCATTGATACAGGCTGACCACCAGCTGTATTATTTGTAATGGTTATAATGATGAAAGGCACCTTATCACCATTCTCCTGAAGTACTTTTTCCAGTTTGTTGATGTCAACGTTACCCTTGAAAGGATATTCGAGCTGAGTATCTTTAGCCTCATCTATAGTGCAGTCTACAGCAAAAGCTTTACGACCTTCGATATGGCCCTTTGTTGTATCGAAATGTGAGTTGCCGGGAACGATATTGCCGGGCTTAACTAAGTAAGAGAAAAGTACATTCTCAGCGGCACGACCCTGGTGAGTGGGAAGAACATAATCGAAACCGGTGATATTCTTGATTGCATCCTTGAGGCTGAAGAACGAACGGGCACCTGCATAGCTCTCATCGCCCATCATCATAGCACCCCACTGACGGTCAGACATAGCACCTGTACCGGAGTCAGTTATACAGTCAATGTAAACCTGCTCAGAACGGAGCATGAAAACGTTATAGTTGCACTCTTTGAGCCACTGTTCGCGTTCTTCGCGTGTGCTTTTACGAATTGGCTCGACCATCTTGATTTTCCAAGATTCTGCGAAAGGGAGTTCCATGAGTTTATCTTAATATGTTAGAGGTTAATTTCTGTCTGTGGCGCGGACTGTCACCGCGTTGCTTCAAAACTTATGCTCAAAGGTACAGCTAAAATCTGAAACTGCAAAAAAAATTTATAAAAATTATGCATAAAAAGTACGCGGCCTATTACTGAGACCGCGTACTCTAAAGAATAAATATATGATTTTAAGTATGTTATTCAGCTGAAGTAACAGTGTAGCCGGCTTGACGGAGACCTTCAAGCACACCATGTTCTCCAGGTAGGTGTAAGGCTCCTACGACTATGAATGCGGGGGATTCGGCCATGATTTCAGGCAGTATCTTCAGCCAGTTGGCATTACGTTCGTTGAGCAAGCGCTCCATAAATTCGGGACTTGCGTCTTCATCACGTGTGATTTCCAGAAGTGTATTGATGTCATGAGCTAAATAAGCTTCATTAAGTAGACGTACGTTGTCCATCTGCTTTTTTGGGTCATCAAGCATTTCTACGAGTGCCTTAGCCTGTTCTGTTATTGGTGTGGAGCTGTAAAGCAATTCGGCCTGCTGTTCTGGTGTCTCAAGAGGTACGATTTTGTGTCCTGCCTCACGACCTTGAAGCTGAAAATATGAATCAAGTTGTTCCAGAGGATTATAGCCGGGCATTTCGCGCTGTACCATTCCTACGGCTACCATTGTGGTTATTACCTGAGGTTTGAAAGTATCGAGCATCGGCAGTTCCATACCTTCCATGGGTGCCCACTGGCGGAATTCTTCACTTATGCGGCTGTATGTCTCAGGGTCAAGTATAGTTGAAAGAGTACTGTCAGAAGGTGCTACCATATATCCCTGCATCTTTAGGCCCAAGGTCATTTGGTCAATGGTCATGTCGATTTCACCTACTACCTGCTCTGTTTGGCTAAAGGCCTCTTGCAGGCTAGCGATAGAATCAAGGCTTGATAATGGCGCCAGATGATGTGTGCCAAGTATGTAAGAAGGTTTCTCAAGGCCGTTACCTTCGATTTTGTAGAATACTTGTGCTCTTGCTGAAAATAGTCCTGTGAGTAGAAGAGCCAATGTCAATAGATAGAATCTCATATTATATTGGTATTTAAAAATGATTTTCCAATTTGAGTGGAATTTTACATCTCTGTGCGAAAGAGGTGCAAAGTTATATAAATAGTCGCTCAGCAACAAGCAAAAGTTTCATGGCCACTGAAATGATTAGGTTAAAAAAGTATTTGTAAGTAGCTCTTAGAAATTAATGAACATATAAAACGCAGTTATTTTTGAGGCGA
>CAYNUE010000091.1:0-12700 GCA_964400325.1 uncultured Sangeribacter sp.
CTCATAGCAAATTTGCTATGAGGTATTTATGTGAGTAAATAGCTCTGTTATTTATACTCGTGAGTCAAAGAATCTTCCTAAGATATATCGTTTGGTTTTAAGGTCTACTTATTATAGCAATTTAATACTTATATATCTCTTAGGATTATTTTTGATATCTACTATAAGAGAATCAAGATCACTGGTTACTTGATTAATCTCATTATATAATCTGCTGTCACTTGTAAGAAGTCCTAATGTAGAATTAGGATTATTAAGACTATTAGCAAAAGTTTTTAATTCATCTGTAGTAGCCGAAAGATTAGCCATAGTACCTTCAATAGGCAGATTATTCAATTCACGACTTAATTCTGCCAATCTCGAAGTAATTGTATCAATATTTGAAGTTGCCTTATGAGCATCTTGCATAAGAGAAGGTACATTTTTTGCTACTGCAGTATTCAGATTTGCTGAAAGCTGAGCAATATTATCAGTAATTCCATCTATACGATGAATAGCCTGTAATAAAGCTGGGTCTCCCGATAACCTATTAAGATTGGAAAGGATAGAATCAACCTTAGGTAAAATAGAAGAAACTGCTGGAAGTACGTCACCACTTAAAGATGCCATAAGATCAGGTGCATTACCTGCAGCGAGTTTACCACCCACATCAAGCATTTTAGATGAATTGCCTCTCTGTATGTTGATATAAGCACCGCTCAATAACGAACTTTCTATAACTGCTTTAGAATCCTCCGGAAGTCGGAGGTTCTTATCTACAGCTAAAAGCACATCTATATTGCCTGGCTGTTCGTAATTAAACTTTATCTCACGTACTTGGCCAACCTTATAACCATCGATTGTAACCGGAGCTGACAATTCCAATCCAGCTACATTTTTATAGGAAACCATATAAAAGTTAGACGGTTTAAAGAGATTGACTCCTTTTAGAAATTCAATACCGAAAATTAGTATCGCAATAGCCAAAATTACAGATAGACCTATTACGAATTCCTTGTTAAACAATTTCTTCATATAATATTATTTTTATTTCTTACTTCTCTTAGTCGTTATAATGAAAGCTCCTGGTATCTTCTTTCTGACTTGACCAAGAAGTACCTCGATTTCTTTCTTCTGTGTACTCTCACCAAACACATACTTATATGTGTTATTTTCCCTTATGGTATTTATAGGGGTTAAGCCTTGAAACATCGGATTAGAGAGAGGTAAATGGTCAGTACTGGAAAATAATTGTATGCGATATACTGTTTCAAATTTCTCACGTCGTGCTTTGTGATCAGGAGAAGCTTTTTTTTTAACTGGCTCTATTGTAGTGGTACCATCACTGTTTAATCTTACAATAGAATTACTAGTCATCTGAGTATTTGTTTGAGATCCGTGAGAAGTAGCCTTATCGACTTTACCTACTTCTGTTATTTCCTCAGCCTCTAATTCTTGTGGATAAGTTTCTTCTTCGGCTAAAACTCTCCCAACCGCTCTATCCTGATTTCCTAACCATACAGTATTATTTAAGTCAGCTACTTCAAGACCACGTTCTTCAGAAGTTGTCTTACTGTACTCTGATCGTCTTCGTCTATCACCATTCTTTAAAGTCTGACTTTGAATAGAAGCAGTTTTAGTCTTCGTTCGGTTTTTATTTTTTATCCCTGCCTTAACAGGGGTATTTTTATTCTTCTGTTCAAATGCTTCTACATAATCTACTATTGCCTCATAAAGAGCCTCAGCCATTTCTTTATGACCGGTTTCAGAGGAGAGATATTTAGCTGCATTAGGATTACAGATAAAATCAAGTTCCACCAAAACTGCTGGCATAGAAGTAGCCCACAAAACCCAAAAACCTGCTTGATGCACTCCACGATTTCCACGATGAGCTTTGGAAACCAATTTACTCTGGGCCTGTTCAGCAAACTTTATACTTTGCATAAGATCTTTTTTCTGAGCCATCTGGAAGATAATATATGACTCATCTTTAGTAGGATCAAAACCCGAATATTTATGACTGTAATCATTTTCAAGCTCTATAACAGCATTCTCCCTCTGAGCCACTTTCATATTATTTTCATCTTTATTCAGGCCAAGAGTATAAACTGAGCTACCGGAAATATTTTTTCGATTCTTATTCGATTTATCTACAGAGTTTGTATGTATTGATACGAAAAGATTACCTTTATTCTCATTAGCTATATCTGCCCGTCGTTGCAAAGTTATAAAATTATCTTTATCACGGGTCATGACGACTTTTATATTGTCCTTCTTTTTTTCCAGTAATTTAGCCAGATATTTAGCCACAGCAAGATTGATATCCTTTTCTTTTACTCCATTCTCTGACGCACCATGATCTTTACCTCCGTGTCCTGGGTCTATAATCAACACAAAAGGTTCATCAACTGTTTTAGCTAATATATGCTGACACAGCGGTGAAAATAGAAAGACTGCTATAATTATCAGAAACTTTCTTATCAAAAGCCACCACGAAGGCATGAGGACATTTCTATTATTATTAAATATCATCAGTTTCTTACGTTAGATTAAAATATCGTCAATTGGGCTATTACCCACTGGAATATTTGTGTGAGATGTACAATCACGTGCAAAATTAATCAAAAAATCATTATCTTCGCGCTTGTTTCAATATTATTCCTATGCGTAAAATCGATTTAATACACTGTCCCGACTTTTTTACTAATTCTCATTTGCATGAATTCATTCAACGACATGCTCATGATGATGTTATGTCACTTCTTTTATCATCTCAGTACACAGAAGAAGCATCAAATTATGGCTTCCCTCTTGATTTTGCTGTCCTCCAAATTGAGTTAAGACGCAAAGGACAACATAAGTTACCTACATTTATTAATTCACCCCTTTCCCTTTTTCCTACGATTGTAGCTTACGAACAAGCCTCTAACGAGTATATAGCACATTTTCATGCATCTCTATTGTTACCTGACGACATAGATATTCTTGACATGACCGCTGGACTTGGAATCGATGCCATGTCTTTCGCCTCCGCAGGACGTAATGTCACAGCTTGTGAACTTGATGAGACTAAAGCTTTCTTATTATGTTATAATGCTTCTGTACTTAAATCAGGTAATATATCAGTATATAATGAGGATTCCATATCCCTATTGACTGAATGTAAAAAACGTTATGACCTTATTTTCGTAGACCCAGCGCGTAGGGATAACAGCAATAATCGTAAATTTGCTTTTAGTGATTGTCAGCCTGATATAATACAGAATTTAGATGCCATTCTTTCTATTACAAAAAGACTATTGATTAAGGCATCTCCTATGTTGGATATAACTGCTATCATGTCTCAGCTACTCTCTATATCCCACATTTATATTGTATGTTTCAAGGGAGAGTGTAAAGAGATTCTTATTGAGATAATACCTGAAAAAACAACTGCAGAGACGATTATTAGTGCTGTTGATATAAATGAAACAGGCACTATCTCAGACTTCTCTGTTAATAAGGATTATAAAAACGATGACATCGTTTACCAACTTGAAGATTTAGAAGATGGAATTTTCTTGTATGAACCTAATGCAGCCATAATGAAAATAGGATGTTGGGAGGCTTTGCAACATAACTGGCCAATGCTTAAAAAGATAGCTCCTAATACTCACCTATTCTGTGCAGAAAAATACATACCCGATTTTCCTGGACGTTGTGTCAAAATAAAGAAAAGATTTACAAAACAAGAACGACGCATCATTGCTGATACGCCGTTCAATATAGTTACAAGAAATTATCCTGTAAATGCGGAGAAGTTAAAAAGTCAGTTACGCTTGAAAACAGGTGGAGAAGACTTTCTCTATGCTTTTCGTTCTCTTGCTTTCCCACAAGGTTGCATATACTTATGCGAAAAAATTAATTCACCTCAATAGGAATAAATTTCACCTCAGAAACGCACTCCACAAGATAATACCAACTGATTACTGCTAAAAGTCATATCTGCCTGTGGACTTGGATATTGTGGAGAGGCAGGGTCAGGTGTATAGGCATGATAAGTAGCCCCTATACGTTTATGCATATATGCCAAATCGGTATAGAAATTATTCCATCTGTAACCTAAACCACAAGTAATATACTGAGTAGAATTATTAAACGTATAGTCCATAACTGTACCTGAGGTATATATGCTCATAGTATTGTCACGGGCTGCCTGTTTAACCGGAGAAGAAGCATAACTATATCCGGCACGCACACTGAATCTCGGTGTTATACGATATTCAGCTCCGATACGTACAGTAGAGCTACCCTGGTAATAATCCTTTATATCATCATTGGTTTCCTTGAATGGATTTGTAGACAAATAATCCGAACGAGTGGAGCTTGTGGCACTATCCCAATAACCCCAGTCAGGATACCAGCCATCATAGTAGCCCCCGTAATTATCAGCTTCTGAGAATCTCATTTGTTGATATGGTGACCATTCATAATCTGCTGACAAAATCAAGCGATTGAACAGAACTCCAGCGATACTACCCATAAGTTTTATAGGAGTACGGAAATTCATTGAGTTGTATCCATCGAAACCACCATTAGTCGTAGCGAAGCCTGGGCCTTGTGTACCATAGTTATAATCTACAGTAGAATAGAATACCTCATTTAAGGCCATCCAGGTCGGAGTATGGAAAGAGACACCTATTCTTAATTCCTGAATAGGTTTGACAATGACACCTATCTTATAATTAAAACCTGTACCAGTTGTGCGATAATGATTAAGCAGGCTCCAATTGGCTTCAGTAATGTCAATATTACCTTCTTCATCACCAACATAGGCATTGTTAAGGTTCTCTCCCCATAGTCCATCTAAGTTATAAGTGAGATTGGTGATACAGAAATCCATACCCCAATACACCTTATTTCCAATATTTCCTCCCAGCGCAATGTTAAATTCGTCAAAGCTACCGGATTCTATACCACTGAATATACCCTTGCCAGAAGTACCTTCTCCCCATTGGCCTTCCCATACAGGCTCATCAGGATTTCCTACAGGAGAAATAAGGTAACTGTTATAAGCCAGAATACTACTCCACGGAGCGCCAGGAAGCCCATCATTAGGATTATATGGGTCAAAAGATGGAGTAGAAGTGACATCTGCTACATTTATCCCATTATAATTAGCAATACCTGCAAAGTAATTAGATAATGAATTACCTAATTTATTGATACGCCCACTATACTTACGGTTAAAGCTCGATGCTCTGTTATATGTAAAACCAAAGTTAAAGTTAGGCATAACATTACTGTTAAGACGCAATGTAGCGACTCCACCTATATTATTAAGCAAAAATTTAGTTTGGTTTACAGAGTTGCTATAACCTTGCGCAGAAGAAGTGGCTCGTTGAAAATCCAAATCAAGAGTAAAACCAATCTCATTACTCCTATAAACTCCAATACCGGCCGGATTTTGAGATAAGGTACTCAAATCACCCCCTAATGCTCCAAAAGCGCCAGCCATTGACATGAAGCGTGCTGTACCCTTAAGGTCAGGTTGAGAAAATCTAAATGCATCTATAGCACTTTGTCCTGATGCCATGAACGATACCAATGCACTTGCACTTAGCAGGATTAGTTCTTTCTTCATCTTATATGATATTTCGTATTTTTAACATGCTTGGATTTTAAAATCTCAGCGTCTTCCGCCACGACCGCCGCCACTGCTACGACCACCACCGCCAAAACTACCAGTAGAACGGCTTGCCCCACCTCTACTACCTGTATTGTAGGAGCCTGTAGAACGGTTTTGGCCAGTATTACGCGAAGGTGTATAACTGTTTCTATTATTGGATGTCGAATTAGTCCTTTGTTCAGTCTGGACACGGTGATTTCCAGAAGGATTTGTAGCCGGAGTCATATTAGAATTGCCTACTCTATAACCACGTTGATTTCCTGCCTGGCTATAGTTTGAATTGCCTGTCATAGAACCGGGGCGTCGAGTATTACCTGCAACGTTTCCAGTTAGAGTTCGACGATTACCTACTGAAGGACGACTTGTCGAAGCCCAACCTGCTGGTGCACCGACACGCTGATTACCGGCAGGACGATGAGCAACCGCAGGCACAACATAAGTAGGCCCCCAACCCCAGTTCCAACCTGGGCCATATCCCCATGACGGTCCCCAACCCCAACTCCAGCCAGGATACCAAGAATATGATAAGCCCCATCCCCACGGACTATACCATGGGTCATAATAACCTAAACCCCAACCCCATGTGCTATAATAAGGCCAGTTCCAAGGGGAATAGAAACCATAATAACTATTTGTAAAATAAGCCGGCGCAAAATTTATATTACCGTTATCTATTACTATATCTACATTGCCATAAGAATTTTCTAATACATCAGCTAAAACGTCAGCATTTTCTACAACAATCGTAGGATTATAGAACTTTTGTAATTGCTGAGTATAGACAAAATCGTCTTCCATACCTATTCTTTCGCCGACTGTGTCGATAGGACTCACATAATATTGCCCTCTACGATTATAAGTATCGACATCCAGTTCGTCAAAATTAGCTATATATGACGATTGCTTAGTGGTCTTTTTCTCCTTTGATGGATTATAGTATATATCGTCATCAAAAAAATCATCAGCCTGTGCCTGCATCAAAGGCATAGTTAAGGCTAAGAAATTCATTATGATGTATTTTCTTTTCATTGTATTACTTTTTTCTTTTTTGACAATTATTTATGTAGGCGGTTTAAGTTAATTCTTAAATTCTTTTCATTATTATGGAAAATAAGTTTACACAAGTGTAGCATCTAATTTAGAACTTTAGATAAAAATCTTTACACAATCGCCTATAATCTTCAGTTGGCTGTCCAGAAGTTATTTTCAAAGTAAGAAAAGATGAACTATTCTCAGAACTTTCCTTTACATAGGCCTCATATTTTCCGAATTCCATGAGAAGACGTTTATATGGCGCTTTATCATGGCCTCTTACATAGCATTTCCTTACTATTATAAGACCATATTTTATAGCTTCTATTTCCAGCCTCTCTCCAATATCAGTCGGTACTATAATTGCTATCCTTCCTTTATGACTCAATAGGTCTGCCCCTTCTCTTAACAATACCACAGGTGATAATTCAGCACCTTGATGTCGGGCAAGTAGCCTAGAAGTATTGCATGTTTTTACTCCAGAATCAAAATAAGGAGGATTACTTACTATAAGGTCTATAGCTTCCTTATTACGTTGTTTATATAAGTTGACATAGGTAAGAAAATCAATATGTTGACCCTGACATCTATCACTCCATGGAGAATGTAGGAAATTGTCCTTTGCTTCCTCTATTGAGGCTAAATCAATATCTATACCCTCTATTTCACAATCTGCCAACCGCTGAGCTATCATAAGTGCTATTATTCCACAGCCAGTACCGACATCGAGTACACTATGTACATTACTTAAATCACACCATGAGCCAAGAAGGACAGCATCAACGCCAACACGCATAGAGCTTTGTCCATGAGTTACATCAAATTTCTTGAATTTAAATATTACATCTTTTTTATCTTTACCCATTGGCTATCTATTTTGTCAAGTGGCTCTTAAATATCAATGAACATATAAAACACAGTTATTTTTGAGGCGATTCAACCACGTGACGAAAAATAATACTTTGGTACCTGACTGAGTGACAAGTCCAAATCAGCCCAAATTAACAAGTCTTATGGTTCAAGATACAAAGGTGTTTCTAAGAAATATATAGTGCTTGATTTTAAGAGCTACTTTACAATTTTACGCTTACAAAGATAGTTCTTTCAAGACTTTTTTCCAAATATTTCTACTATTAAGCAATGAGTTTTAATTTTCTCTCAATTTCAAATTCTTTGGTTGTTACACTTAGTTTTAGTACTTTTGTACAGCCAACGCAGACAGTCAATTCCAGTTTCAGCTATTTTGGCTTTAACTTATTGACTACTCATAGCATTTATTTAAGGCTCAATCAAATAATAACTATCATACTCTTTCAGAATTATTAGAAATGCTGACAGAAATTCATAATGACGAACAAGCTGCTATCAGTGAGCTTGACTTAAATAATGTATTAGTATTACCTCTTAATGACACTGTTCTTTCTCCCTTTTTAGCTACTGACATAGAAATTGAAAACGAACAAGCCCTTAAAATTTTTCAGTACGCCGAAACAAATAAAGAACTTCTTTTTGCTATTACAAAAATCAACAGTGCTAATGATGCCTTAACATTACGCAATTTTCATAAAGTAGGGTGTATAGTTAGGGTACTTCAAATATTTCAGCGTCCAGACGGAGGTCATACTGCCTTGATTCAATGTCAGGAAACAGCACAGCTGAACCGGATTGAAAAAAAGAAACCCTTACTCCGTGCGTCAATCACTCCCTACCCTATTCTACCTTTCAATCCTGAAGATGAAGAAATCAAGAATAGTTATGAGCTAATTGCCCAACTCTATAATTCAATGATAGGAATGATAAGTGAGGAAGAGGGTAAACAGATAAAATTCCAATGGACACAATACAAGAATGATCTTGTACGCTCTTTAGGATTTATTGTCTCTCACTCTCCTATTTCTACTGAAGAACGACAAAGTATTCTTGAAAAAAATGATTTTAAAGACAAACTTCATACAGTCCTTGAAACTCTGACCTTAGCCTGCCAAAGACTACGCCTGCGAATCGAACTGCAGAAACGGACCCAAGAGGAAATGGGGAAAAGACAAAAAGAAGCTTTCCTTAGACAGCAACTCGAACAGATTGAAGCAGAGCTTGAGTCATGTGACGGAGATTATTCCGATATAGAGGAGTTTAAGAAAAAAGCTAAAGCAAAGAAATGGGATAAGAATACTCAGACTCATTTTGATAAAGAACTGGCTAAACTAAGTCGGCTTAATATGCAGACTCCTGACTACTCAGTACAGTACAACTATCTTGATACTTTTCTGAATTTACCTTGGCATAAGTATTCTCACTCTATCGTCAACCTTGCAAAAGCCAAAACAATCCTTAATAAAGATCACTTTGGAATGGAGGATGTGAAAGACCGTATTCTTGAGCATCTTGCAGTGTTACGTCTGCGTAAGGATATGAAAGCGCCAATTTTATGCTTTTTTGGCCCTCCGGGTGTAGGTAAGACATCTCTTGGCACTGCAATAGCCGAAGCGCTCGGCAGAGAATATAAACGTATCGCTTTAGGTGGTGTACATGATGAAGCTGAGATAAGAGGTCATCGACGCACTTATTTGGGTTCTATGCCCGGACGTATAATTGCTGCCATAGAAAAGTGTAAGACTTCTAATCCTGTAATTGTACTGGATGAGATTGACAAATTAGGTGCTGATATAAAAGGTGATCCTTCTACAGCGCTTCTTGAGGTTCTTGATCCTGAGCAAAATGTTGCCTTTCATGACAACTATATAGATTGTGATTATGATTTGTCTAATGTCATGTTCATAGCAACAGCAAATGATATTTCAAACATATCAGCTCCTCTCTTGGACCGTATGGAACTTATCGAATTGTCAGGATATACTGTAAATGAGAAAGTGGAGATAGCTACCAGACATCTGGTACCTAAAATTCTTCAAGAACATGGCCTTGCAAAAAGTAAGATTACCTTCTCTCCAGAAGCAGTACGTTATATCATAGATTACTATACCAGAGAGTCAGGAGTTAGAAGTCTATATAAACGCATAGCAAAAATAGTCAGAAGGCTGGCACGACGAAAGGTTGAAGGTCAAACACTTATTCAACTTGTACAGCCTGAAGACGTAAAAGAGTTGCTGGGTGTTGAAGAACAGCTTGTGGAAGTATACGACAATAATGATACCCCCGGAGTAGTAACTGGGTTAGCTTGGACAAGAACTGGTGGAGAAATTCTTTTTATTGAAACCTCCCTCTCCCATGGAAAGGCCGAAAAGCTAACTTTAACCGGCAACCTCGGCAACGTTATGAAAGAATCAGCCACAATAGCTTTACAATATTTAAGGGCTAACCATAATTTATTAGGTATATCAGCCGATATATTTGATGACCTGCAAGTACATATTCACGTTCCGGAGGGAGCTATTCCTAAAGACGGTCCTTCAGCAGGTATTACTATGGCTGTTTCAATAGCTTCAGCACTTTTAGGATGTAAGGTGCGTGATCATCTTGCTATGACAGGAGAGATTACTCTGCGAGGTAAAGTACTTCCAGTGGGAGGTCTAAAAGAAAAGATTCTTGCTGCACGACGAGCCGGTATAACGGATATCGCTTTAAGCGAACGAAACAGACGAGACATTGAAAAGTTACCGGAAGATTGTAAGGAAGGTCTTTCTTTTCACTTTATCGATAATATTCCTGAACTTCTTGACTTTGCACTGCTTAAATCATAGGCGTTAATAAGTAAAGATTAGAAATGGACATGAACTGACTGTTCGGAGTCAGTTCATGTCCATTTCTAATCTTTACTTTCACTCTTTTTATGTCGACGATACGGATATCTACGTTTCTTTGTCTGGGCAACTATACCCGAGGTCTCTCCCCCTGTCGGTGCAGCTGACTGAGAACTCTGTTTATTACGCTTTACAGTTGTATTTCGACTGATTCGACTTCGCTTATTACGAGTTTTACGAGTAGGAGTATAATGTGGAGTTTCACCTAATGATTTATCCACTTCCTCTTTAGGCACTTCTTTTTCAAGCAAACGCTCTATAGTTCTTAACCGACCTATTTCTTTCTCACTTACAAATGTTATCGCACGCCCCTCTTTATTAGCTCTTGCTGTACGGCCGATACGATGCACATAATCTTCAGCCTCTCGTGGCACATCATAATTAATTACTAACTCTATATCATCAATATCTATCCCACGTGCCAAAATATCAGTAGCAACTATAATATTTACCTTCTCAGCTTTGAACTTCAGCATCACTTCCTCACGAACTGTCTGAGATAAATCAGAATGCATTTCAGCAACATTCATCTTCATTGAACGTAAAGTTTTGGTAAGCTCTTTAACTTTAAGTTTAGATGAAGAAAAAATAATTACCTTTCCAAATTCTTCCTTAGCAAATATACTCTTTAATATAGGAAGTTTTTGGGTTTCAAAACAAATATAAGCTGATTGTCTTATTTTTTCCGCTGGCTTGGATACAGCTAACTCAATAAAAACAGGATCCGTTAATAAATTTTTAGCTAAAGTTTGTATTTTTGGAGGCATCGTAGCTGAAAAAAGTAAAGTCTGACGCTCTTTAGGCAATCGTCCTACTATTTGCATAATATCATCCATAAATCCCATATCCAACATACGGTCAGCCTCGTCAAGCACAAAAAAAGACACCTTGGATAAATCTACATATCCCATACTTAAATGAGCCAACAACCGTCCCGGTGTGGCTATGACTACATCTGCCCCCGCTTTAAGGCTTTTACGTTGCCGGTCGTATCCCACTCCGTCGGTGCCTCCATAAATAGGTGCACTCGTTACAGGCACAAAATATGAAAAACCTTCCATCTGTTGGTCTATTTGTTGAGCAAGTTCTCGTGTTGGTGCCATGATAACACAGTTGACACAATCTGTAGGATAACCGTCCTCAACAAGACATTCTATAATAGGAAGTAGATAAGCTGCTGTCTTACCTGTGCCAGTTTGAGCTACTGCAAGAAGGTCTCGACCAGCCAGAACAGGAGGCATTCCCAATTCCTGTATAGGAGTACATTCTTGAAAATTCATATCATCCAACCCATCTAACAGTGCGTCGTTAGTAAGTATTTCGTCAAATCTCATTCTACAACTAATTTTTTGCAAAGTTAATGAAATTTCTTTACCTCATAACAGCAAGGTCATATCAGCCCAATAAGTACCTATTACTATGTTTCAGAAAAATTTTTCTAAAAAATTTTTTAATCCAATTATCTTTTTTCAACCTTTTACCCTATTGCCAGTCAGCGGATTAAAAAAACATCAACAACTTCGTCAAATAAAAAGTTCAGTACACAAACACAAAAAATCATAAATTTCAAAACAATTTTATCACTCTAATGTTATAGAGATATAATAACTTAAAAACAAAGACAAAAATGAGAACTAAAGAAACTTTCAAACAGCGTATCCTTGGCCTCCAAGGCAACCTTCTTAGCTTTGCATACCAGCTCACAACAAACCGTGAAGCGGCCCAGGATCTTCTTCAGGATACCACCCTTAAGGCACTTGACAATGAAGACAAATATGTCGACAATACTAATTTCAAGGGTTGGATATTTACTATAATGCGTAATATCTTCATCAATAACTATCGCCAGACTGTACGTAAGGCTACTGTTATTGACCAAACTGAAGATCTTTATCATCTTAATATTTCACAAGATTCAGGTCTTGATACTCCTGACGGCTCAATTGCTGTTCACGAAATTTCTACTACTCTAAACAGTTTCCCTGATGAATACCGCATACCATTCAACATGTATGTAGCCGGTTATAAGTATAATGAGATAGCTGAAAAAATGGGATTACCTTTAGGTACTGTTAAAAGCCGTATATTCTTTGCTCGCAAACGTCTGCGTGAGCAACTTAAAGATTATGCCCGTTAAAAGAGTTTCATAACCATTTTGATTAGACAATTAATCTCCTACTCATACCCACTACTCTAAAGTTATCATTTTTGTCATATAAAACAGCAGGCATGTCGTACGACATGCCTGCTGTTTTATATGACA
>CAYNUE010000092.1:0-12343 GCA_964400325.1 uncultured Sangeribacter sp.
GATTAAAATCACTCGCCCCGCTTTTAATATTGGCTTAATCAGAAAACCATTATTTCAGTTCCTCAGGGAAGAAACTTGCCAACTGGCTTTCAATCTCTTCTGCGGGATTAAAACCTACCATACGACCTAACTCTTTTCCGTCAGCCGAAATAAAGAGCAATGTCGGAATACTGCTGACATTATAAGCTTCCGCCACGTTTTTGTAGTCATCAGTATTGATAGACACAAAGTTCAGTTTACCTTCATACTTAGCTTTAAGCTGTTCAAAGATAGGTTTGAGCTTCTTACACGGCGGACACCAGTCGGCGTAGAGATCAACTACAGTACCGAAATCATCTACCGGCACTATATATCCATCTACTATCGCTATAGGGCTGTCAGGACTCAGGCGTTCGGGTTTAGCCATACTGTCGACTGGCACATTCTCTACACTTGCTTCTACTGCCTCTACAGCAGAATCAATTGCATTTAAGGTAGCTTTATTGTCATTGTTTTTACCACTACAAGCTGATAGAGCCAACAGAGCGGCAAAAGCAAGAGTTGAACTAATTTTTTTCATAACCGAAATGGTTATCAGATGTCCTTGCCGTGTTCAAGGAGCAGTGTCATCGAAGGACGATCACATACCTCGGCAGGACCGAAATACTGTATCGGGCCAGGATACTGATAAAGAGTATTCAGAGCCAAAGTTTCACGCATTGAAGCGTACTTCAGATATGGACGGCCATTGAGGTTGACAAGCGCTTTCTGTATTACAGGCTTCATAGCACCGTGACGACGCTCCATATTCATCATCATGGTGATAGGAATACCACCGGCTATCCAATTCTCAGTAGTATCGGTAAGATTACGTACTGAGCTCATATAACCTGTCAGACCTGCGTTGATAAGCATAGCGGCATTGAAACCGAGAGCGTAAGTATAGTCTGCATCGAAATTAGTAGGATCAGCGCAACGGCCTTCGTAACCGAAGAAGTGATGCTGAGCAGCAAACTTACCAATATACTCACCATTCTCAGCCATCTCCTCAAGACGACGTTCAACCATACCGGAAAGCAGGCTTTCTGTCTCGATGAGTGATACCTGTACGTTACCGTGGCTATCACGATCCAGAGTAAGCTGCAAAGCTATGTGACGTGGCAGAGAGTGGAACAGTTCGGCGTTCTTCGGAGTCAAGAACGAATGTATTGTACGCAGTCTCTCCAAATCCTCAAGACCTTCGATTTCCTCTGAATGGTCAACCAGTACTTCGTTAAGTTCTGAGATAAGAGCCTTCATAGAAGGGATAAACTCTATAAGACCTTCGGGCACAAGCACTGTACCGAAGTTCCAACCCAACTTGGCACGCTCAGCTATTACGTAGCACAGATAGCTGACAATATTGTCAAGAGTCATGCGCTTAGCAAGAATCTCCTCTGAAATCAGACATACATTGGGCTGAGTCTCAAGAGCACACTCAAGGGCGATGTGAGATGCTGAACGGCCCATGAGTTTGATAAAGTGATAGTATTTTTTTGCTGAGTTACAGTCACGCTGTATATTACCTATGACTTCACTGTAGACCTTGCAAGCAGTATCAAAACCGAATGAGGTTTCTATCCATTTGTTCTTAAGGTCACCGTCGATAGTCTTAGGCACACCTATAACTTGCACATCAGCACCGATATTCTTATAGTATTCGGCCAATACTGCAGCATTTGTATTTGAATCGTCACCGCCGATTATGACCAGAGCCTTAATGTTAAGTTCCTTCAGTACGCTCAGACCAGCGTCAAACTGTTCAGGATTCTCAAGTTTCGTACGGCCTGAACCTATGATGTCGAAACCGCCGGTATTACGATATTCCTTGATATAGCCGGCTGTAAGCTCCATATACTGATGGTTGATGAAACCTGAAGGGCCCATCAGGAAGCCATACAGACGACATTCGGGATTGAGCGACTTGATGCCGTCGAAGATACCGCTCACCACATTATGTCCGCCAGGAGCCTGACCACCTGATAGAATAATACCGACGTTGAACGGCTCCTCTACACGAGTAGGATTGTCGTCACGTTCAAATTCAACTACGGGCATACCGTAGGTGTGGGGAAACAGTTTCTGAATCTCTTCCTGATCAGCTACAGACTTAGTAGGTTCACCTATTTTGAGCTTTACAGGACCCTGAAGGGCTTTAGGCAATTTAGGCTGATATTCAGCCCTTACTCTTTGAAGTGCGCTTTTTTTCATTGTTAGTATACCTGAATTTTACCTGATGATTGTTTTTCTTTTGCAAAGTTAACCATTTTCGATGATTAGGCCAACTTTAAGGTTTTGGGTTTTAACTGTTCAGCCATTTTTTTCAATTTCTTTAAGATATTTCTCGGCTTCTTCCAAATCAGCCGGTGTATCTATACCTATAGTGGGTGCTGAAGTTTCTGCCACCTTAATAAGATAACCATTTTCGAGCCAACGCAACTGTTCAAGTGACTCAGCTTTCTCAAGTTGGCTTTGTGGCAGTTCCGATATGGCTCTCAGTACTTCCGGCCGGTAAGCATACACTCCGACATGGGTCTTGAAATCGGTAGTCTCAAGCCACTTCTGCCAATCGACACCACGCACGTATGGAATGATGCTGCGTGAGAAATATAATGCTCTTCCATCAAGACCGGTGACAAGTTTAACCAGATTAGGGTCAAACAGAGCCTCAAAACCGCGAGCCGGATTAAAACGCCGTGACAAGGTAGCTATGTCAGTATCAGCATTCTTAAAACATTCAATAAGAGACTTTATTTGCGACGGGTCAATAAAGGGTTCATCACCCTGCACATTGACTATTACATCTGCCTCAAAGCCGCTTTTATCGTATGCTTCACGCACACGGTCTGTACCAGTACGATGATGTTCGGACGTCATCACAGCTCGATAACCGGCCTGTTCCACACATTCTTTGATAGCTTCCGAATCAGTAGCTACAAGAACTTCCACTCCTGCTTTCTCTACCTGACGGCATACTCTCACTATCATTTCGATACCCCCTATCTTCGCCAATGGCTTACCGGGGAAACGGCTTGATGCATACCGGGCCGGTATGATTGCTATGACCTTTAGTCCGTATTGATTATTCATTATTGTTTTGTTTTTCATTTGACGTAGTAGTAGTCTCAACTGCTGTTTCAGTTTGATCTCTTTGTGATTTAAAACGCTGTACAGTAGCTCTCAGCCAACTGGGCACTATACAAACTCCTATTACCAGATAGAGATAATAACTTACGATACGCCACAGGACAGCCATAACCACTGCCATACCTGCTACGGGGACAAGGTCTCCGTAATACTCGGAGAATATCCATTCACTGAGTCCGGCTCCACCCGGCGTAGGAGAAACCATCAAAACTACCCAAATAATAAATTCACGAGCTAAAATTATCCATTGGTAAGGATCATCTTGTGGCAAAAAACCCCAGAAAAGAACATTTACTACAAGATAACGCGACAACCATGACAACGCTGTACCTCCAAAAACTTTAAGCCAGAAGCCAAAAGGCTTGGTACGCAACTCACGCGAAGTAGCTACCATATTGTCACCTAACTCTTGTGCTTGTGACTGCCAACGTCGCAACCATTTGAAATTACATACACGTACCAACACACTGCGTATCCACACCGGACGTACTATTATACCCATAAAAAGTACTAACGTCCATACGCTTATAGCAATGTACACCAACCAGAAAGTAAGTTTTATGCCATGACTGAAAGTAGCATCGCCCGAAGAGAAAATAGCATCGCCCGGTGTAAGCAGTACGACAAGTGGACAACTTATGACAAAAAACAACTCATCAAGAAAGAGAGTCGTAATCATCAACGTAGTTGCACGGCCAAATTCTATGCCCTGAGAATTTAGAAACACCATACCCAGACTACTGCCACCTACCGCTGAAGGTGTGATACACGATGTGAACTCACACAGGAAGTCTACTTTAAAAGCCTTTCCCCAACTAAGTTGATAATCTGTCAGAGCCCTGAATCGCCATGATAAGCCGAAATCGCGTCCGAACATACAGGCAAATGCCAGTATTATACATCCTACGGCCCTGGAGCTGTTATTGATACCTTCAAGAACACGCTCAAGATCCTCCTTACGCGCATCATGCATAAACATAGCTACTACTACTGCAAGGCCTATAGCCACTGGCAGCAGTACTTTCCATAGCGAGAAGAACTTTTTATCGGGCATTTTAGCTCCCTGCGTCTGTGTCATATTTTGCTATTTACTTCTTTTATTTTTTATCTTCTAAGAGCGTTTATGATGTGCGAGAATGTCATCATAACGTGCGGCAACCTCATCTACTACATTTTCCCAACTACGCACTAATGTACGACGAGCCTCGAGTCCGACTCGCTGTCTCAGTTCTCTGTCAGCTCCGATAGCACGTATAGCCTGAGCGAATTCAGCAGAACTGTTACCGGTCAGAAAACCGTTACGTCCATCAGCAATTACTTCGGAGGCTGTAGAACCTTCGACCAATATTGAGGGTGTGCCCATCGCAGCAGCCTCACGCACTACAAGCGGAGCATTGTCATACAATGAAGGGAAAAGAAATATATCGCTTGCCGCATAGTGATTAGCCAGCAATTCACGTCCTTGCAACAAACCATGCATAGTGACCTTATCGGCAAATCCGAGCTGTTGCACCCGTTGCTGAAGTTCATGAGCGGCATAACCTTGCCCTATGAAGTGCATTTGGAAATCGGTATTATCTTTAAGACTTGCAAGGGCATCAACTATAAGACCTATACCTTTTTCCCATATATGTTGGCCTACAAAGAGCAACTGTAGTTTATCTTCATTCCAACCTAAGCGCCGGCGTGCCTCACGTCTATAATCGGCAAGATTGGCTTCGCTGGCCAAAGCAGTGAAGTCATTACCGTTCTCGACCACAGTCAGCTTTCCCTTATAACCATATTCGCGCACTGTCTCTTCAACTTGCGCCTGAGGTATCCAAACATGGTCACAGGCATTGAAGAAATTGAGTATGCGTTTCATTATGATTGTCACACCCCAAGGCATGTATTTAAAAGAATGTTTCAAGTCTTCACGATATTTGGAGTGGAATGTACCTATCAGTGGCAATCCCGTATGCCGTTTGACATACACTGCTAGACGTCCTGAAGAAAAGGGACAATGGGAATGTAACAACTTAAAGTCAGTAGCTAACAGACGACGCCATATAAATGGGTCAAGTTTTGGATAGCCATAGCGGTAAGGGTGACGAGAAGTTATCGGTAACGAAAAGAAACGCATCACATCATAATCAACTTCAGTCCTGACTGGATTCCATGGTGTTACCACACATGGCTGACGCCCCATACGGCTCAGCCAATATGCATAGTTCTGCACCGTCAGTGTCACTCCATCAAGGATGGGTGGAAAACTGTCGTTGAAAATACCGTAAAGGTTCTTACCTTTTGGATGTGTCATGTGCTATATTTTAGCTTAAGTTTTCGGGATGCAAATTTAACTATTTTATCACACTTAGCGGTTACCGATTTATTCTTAAACCTTTTAAGTAACTCTTAAAAATTAACGAACATAGAAAAAAAATACAGTTATTTTTGAAATAATTCGAACACGTGACAAAGAAAACACTTCGGTATTCACCCGGTTGAGAAGTTTGAACCGGTCAAAAATAACAAGCTTTATATTTCAAGATTCTAAAAGAGCGTATCTAAAATATATCGTTTAAATTCTAAAAGCTACTTACAATCTTTTCGGGAATCTGTGTAGTTAAAACGGTTGAGAAGCGGATTTGGTTACGTTGGCAGACATATTTATGAAATAATATAATTCGGCTGTGCTACGTTATTCAGTACGTACAACCCGGTATTTTCCTATTATGCTTAATACTGTTTTGCCATTTTCATCTACTCTCTTCTCTTCATACCGCGCTGGTCTGACCTGCGCGGCAGCCCTCTTATTAACGTTTCCAGCATTGGCTGATGAAGTAACGGATTCTATATCTACTTATAATCTTGAAGACTATGTAGTTACTAAGCGTCGTCCTTCCACATTCGCTCTTTCAGGGCCCGAAACAGGATTTAAGGTAGGTCAAGATGAGCTGTTTAAGGCAGCCTGTTGTAATTTAGGAGAAAGTTTCACTACAAACCCCTCGGTAGATGTCGATTATGCTGACCCGGCTACTGGTGCCAAGCAGATAAAATTGCTTGGTCTGGCAGGTACATACGTACAGATGATGTCAGAGAATATTCCTGACTTCAGAGGTGCAGCTGCTCCGTTTGCCTTCCGTTATGTACCCGGTCCATGGCTCAAAAGCATACGTGTTTCCAAGGGGGCATCAACTGTAAAAAACGGTTATGAAGCTATTACCGGTCAAATTGATGTGGAATATCTTAAGCCTCAAGATGACCCTGGAGTTACACTCAATGCCTATTTTGATTCCGACACACGTCTTGAGGCAAATGCTGATGCCAATTTCAATATTGTTCCTGGCCTCAATATGGGAGTACTCGGACATGCTGAAAACCGTTTCACAGATCATGATTCCAACGGCAACGGTTTTGCTGATTCTCCGGCAGTAAGACAGTTCAATTTCATGAACCGCTGGAACTATTTTAGCGAGCGTTATATTATGCACGCTGGCTTCTCCACTCTTTCCGAACGTAGCCGTGCTGGACAGATTGTTAATCATCATGGTCATAAGCCTGAAAATCCATTTCTTATAAATCTCGATACTCACCGCTATCAGGCTTATATGAAACATGCTCTGGTGTTCAACCGTGAGCATGGCACAAATCTTGCTCTCGTTGCCTCAGCATCAATGCACGAACTTGATGGACTCTATGGTGTCAAAACTTATAATGTAAATGAGAAGAATGTATATGCCCAACTGATGTTTGAGCATAATTTCTCAGATTTACATAACCTCTCGACCGGTACAAGCTTAAACTATGACTATTTGGGTCAGCACATCAATGCGCCCGGCGCACCTGAGCATCTGCGCGAACGTGAAACCACTCCAGGTGCCTACGCTCAGTACACTTTCCTACTGGATACTCGTCTATCAGTGATGGCCGGCATACGCGCTGACCATAGTTCTTCGTTCGGTTGGTTTGTCACACCACGATTTAATCTGAAGTATATGCCAATAGACGGTCTTGATTTACATGCTTCTATTGGCAAAGGCTATCGTACCGTACATCCGTGGGCCGAATACAACTATCTGTTGGCTAGCGGACGACGTCTCGTTGTCGAGCAGCTACAACAGGAAGCAGCTTGGACTTACGGTGCTAATGCTGCCTACACCTGGCATATCAATTCGGAACAACTGAGATTTAATGTCGAGTATTTCTATACTGACTTCAAACGTCAGGCCATAGTAGATTACGACTCTGACCTATCAGCCATAACAATAGCTGCGTTAAAGGGTAAATCCTTCTCCCATACGGCACAATTTGATGTCACTTACACTTCATCTTTCGGTTTGTCAGCTACTGCTGCCTATCGTCTCAATGACGTCAAAGCTACCTACGGAGATAAGCTGTTATCCAAACCTCTCACCTCGCGTTACAAGACACTTCTCACCGTATCTTACAAAACGCCTTTGGAACTGTGGCAATTTGATGCTACATTCGTGCTAAACGGAGGTGGACGTATGCCTGCACCCTACCGACTTCCTGACGGCACCATGAGTTGGGACGACCGTTTCCCTGCCTTCCCCTCACTCAATCTACAGGTTACCCGCTGGTTCCGACATTTCTCCATCTACGCAGGTGGCGAGAACCTCACAGGCTTCCGTCAGAAGAATCCTATAGTCTGGGCTTCAGACCCTTGGAGCAATTCTTTTGACCCCACAGTAGTCTGGGGACCGATACACGGAGCAATGGCTTATATCGGCATACGCTTCAATTTTGGCCGTTGATACCCACTAAGGTCTCAGCATTAATCTGAATAAACTAAGTAAAATCAACAAAATAATATAACTATGTCTCGTATCTTCCTTACCCTTCTTCTTGCTGCAAGCGCCTTGGCCGTGCAAGCAAAAGACATTCAGAAAGTGGTATTGACCACTACCCCTCAGATGCACTGTCAGAAATGTGAGACTAAAATTAAAAATCAATTACGATTTGAGAAAGGCGTTAAGCTCATCGAAGTCTCAATTCCTGACCAGACAGTTACCGTAACATACGATGCCGAAAAGACTACTCCCGACCGTCTTATCGATTCACTCAAAAAAATCAAGTACGACGCACGTACTCTTAAAGACAACGAAAAAGCCGATGCTAATACCGGCGCAACTTCCTGTCCACAGTAACACTGACTGCTCCAAACTAAAAATCGGATGTGCTTTAAAGTTCGCTAAGGACTTTAAAGCACATCTGATTTTTAGTTTGGGATTAATATCAAATATTTGCCTGGCCTGTTACCTATCTTATACCTAACTTATACAGGGAGAACTTAAGAGTTCAGAACTTGATGAAGCGGGCCAGGAGGATAAGGGAGATAAGTACAGGTGCAGCATAACGGACAATAAAGAGCACTATTGGCACAAGTGTCCCACTTAAGCTGCCGTTGTTGGTAAGTTCCTTTTTGATAAAATCTTTCGGAATTGCCCACCCTACGAAGATACAAGTGAAAATAGCGGCTACAGGCAGCATTATATTGGTTGCCGTGTTGTCAAGAAAATCAAACAGATTAAAACCAAGTATTCTAAAATCAGACAATACCCCCTGCGACAATGAACACAAAGTACTTAATACTGTCAACGGAAGCATCACCCATAGACATGCCTTGACACGACGCATACCGAAATGATCCTGGAAAAAAGCAATAGATACTTCGGCAAGAGAAATGGTAGAGGTCAATGCAGCCACCATCAACAAGAGGAAAAACAGAGATGACCAAAGCCGAGTGAAAGGCAGTTGCGCAAATACTTCTGGAAGAGTGACAAATACCAAGGTGGCACCCTCTAAACTCTCTCCATCAAGACCGAACGACATGACAGCCGGGAATATGATGAAGCCCATCAGAAGAGCCACAAGCATATCAAGAGCCGACACTGTCACGGCAGTGCCTAAGAGATTGGTACTTTTCGGAAAATAACCTGAGTACGTAATGAGTATACCCATACCAAGCGACAGGGAGAAGAAAGCCTGCCCAAGCGCATTAATCATAACCGTAGGAGTAATCTTAGAGAAATCTGGGTTTAAAAAGAAGGCTATTCCTTCCATCGACTTTGGGAAAGTCATTGCCACGCAAGCAAATCCCAACAGCAACACAAATAGCACAGGCATCATCAGATTGCTCATCTTCTCTATTCCTTTCTGTACCCCTTTCATAAGGATAACCAGATTGAGTACTATCATGATATAGGTCACAATCAACGGACGCCAGCTGCCGTTAATGCAGGCTTCCATCTTCTGACGGAAAGATATGACCATCTCTCCTGAGTCCTCCAAATGAGAATATAGGCCTCCAGCGATGGATTGCCAAAAATATTCGAGGGTCCACCCAGCCACAACCATGTAGAATGATAATATAAGATATGAGGCAAGAATAGCAAGCGCTCCAGTCAACCACCATTTCTTCTTTGGTGCCAGCTTACGGAATGCCCCAACTGCATCACTCTGAGTGCCTCGACCGAGAGAAAATTCCGCTATCATGACAGGAATGCCTAAAAGACACACACAGATTATGTAAAGCAACAGAAATGCTGCACCTCCGTTTGCCTGAGTCTCTGCTGGAAAACGCCACACGTTGCCAAGGCCCACAGCAGAACCCACTGTGGCAGCTATAAGCCCTATCCGGCTTCCGAATTTTACTTTTTTTGCCATATACTGTCAGGTAGTCGTTAGTTATAAGTCGTTAGTCACATATACCTGATTAACGCTTCCAAAACTTTTTTGTTTCGTCTTATAGACTTATATTTATGTTAACCAAAGTCGGAATACAGATAAAAAATGACACTAAATCGGTTTCAAGCCATAAAAGCTAAATAAGCGCACCAAAAGATAAATTCATACTATACACAGCTGTTTTATTCTAAGCTACTAAAATTTTTAACTCTATAATTCAAACGTTTACATAAAAACTCATACAAAAACACCAAAAAATTCACTTTCAAATTTGCACAATCCGATTAATTAATCTAACTTTGCACTCGCAAACGGCAATCAAGTCTATGCAAAGGGTTCCATGTCCGAGTGGTTAGGTACCGGTCTGCAAAACCGTTCACACCAGTTCGAATCTGGTTGGAACCTCCCCCTACACTAACAAAGTAAGTCAGCCCTCAGTGCAATGCACTGAGGGCTGACTTACTTTGTTACCTACATATAGAAATCATCACAACGCCAAGCTGAGATTTTACCATCATCTATGCCCGTTATCATCTATGACCATTATGTGTATTTGCACTGTAAATAATAAGTACTTAAATATTAGTAATTTAACTATTATAAGCTTAATTTTTATGTAAATTAGTGCATTCTAGAGTAGTCATTTTATGTAAATTAGTGCGTTCTGCAAGGGTCATTTTATGTAAATTAGTGCATTCTGCAAGGGCTATTTCATGTAAATTAGTGCATTCTATCAGAAATTATCCCTAAGTTTATAGCGATTCATAACGGCAATAACATCGCTATCCGTACCGTTTACGATTATGTCCTAAGCAATTCTTAAAAACACAATGACATCTTGAGCCAGCTCAAGATGTCATTGTGTTTTTAAGAATTGCTTGAAGTGTACTTACTTAAAGCGAGAGTAAATCTGGACACCAAGGCGTTTAGCTGCCTCAACATCGGCCGGACGTGAGGGACTAACACCATACTTTGACAAAGGAGGTACTACTACACGCGTGCCAGGACGTATACGGTCAGGATGCCCCAGACGTGCTTTATTCTCCTCGTATATATAAGGCCAGAAATGATAGCTGCCGTAGTGTTCTTTGGCAATAGTGGTAAGATAACGTGTTTTAGTCACTGTATCATAAACTGTTTTATTATCCGAAGGAGCCGTAGCGACCTGTTCGGCTTGCGAAGCTTGTACTTTTTCCTCCACCACTGGTGACGTTTCTTCCACTACCTCAGCAGAGTCGTTAACAGGCACCGTATCATTAGCCAAGGCCAAGGTATCGATAGGCTCAGCTGCTATCGCTACAAGTTCGTTTTCAGCTTTAATCTCTTTTTCGTCCTGCTCAGCATTATGATAGAAATACCAGTAACACCCCACTATGGCACCAAGCGCTATGAGAGCTGTGATAAAACCTACCATAAATCCATAACTGAACTTACGACGTCCCAAAGCCTCAACTTCACGGTCAGGATAAACATACTTTACTGGTAAATGACTCTCAGGGTTATCGGCATTTTCGGTTAACTCAGTCTCACCTGACAAGGCCGATTTATTCTCTGCTTCAGAATTTTCTACTGAATCAACTTCTTCCGCAACATCTGAAGTATCTGTGTTATCCGAAAGCTCGGTAGCCTCCGACTCTTCTCCTTCTTTAACTTCAGCATCATTCAGATTAGTCAATTCAGCCACACTCAAAGCATCACTCAGCTCGACAGCCTCAAACATCGAGAAAGGTGTGTTAGCAATGGCAGCCACCTCTTTGGCAGGCACAAACACTACCTTCGTATGTGTAGGTATAACGGTAGGTGTACCGGTAGACACATCGACACTTTGACGTTCCTCTACACGATTAAGTTTAAAAGTACCTAAACCGCTTATTTTTACATTCTCACCCCGCTGTAGAGCTTGTGTCACGACACTGAACAGTTCATTCAGATAAGCCTCACATACCTTCAGGTCAAGTCCGCTACGGGTAGCAAGCAGCTGTGCAAGCTGCGAAGCGTTTATCTTACTGTTCATTGTCAGAAGTTATTTGAGATTTGTTACTTTCAAGACTTTTCTTCAGAAGATTGGAGGGCTTGAATACGGTTACTATACGCGGTGGTACAAGCAAGCGACTCCCCGTGGCCGGATGTAAAGCTACTTTCTCCATACGTTTACGTCCCTCAAAAGTACCGAAACCCGTTATGGTAATGCTATCAAGTTCAGCAGCAGCCTCACCGATAACTATACCGAGGGCTTCATTAAGGCGTTTTATATTATCGGCCGACTGTCCGAGATGAGCGGCCAGAGTATCTGTCAATGTTCTGTTATCCATATATAATAAAGGTAATTGACGCCCGAAGCGCCCTATTCGTTCTGCAAAAATACTCATAATTCTCCATTTTCTGACTCTTAAGTAGCTCTTAAAAATTAAACGATATATATTTCTTAAGTAGACCTTATGTATCTTGAACTATAAAACTTGTTATTTTTGGCCGCTTTGGACTTGTC
>CAYNUE010000093.1:0-12320 GCA_964400325.1 uncultured Sangeribacter sp.
GGTACAACTGCCACGACTTTAGCAAACAAGAATTATATGGGTCAGACAGTTGGTAGAACAACTGCTTGGACTGTCTCCTCGTCTACAGCTAATTGGACTCCGCAGGATCCATCTCCACAAGGATGGGTGTTGCCGCCGGATGAAAAGCAACGTGAAACTCCTCCGGGAGCATGGACTATGATTTCCTCCTGGGAAGGCTTGGAGATACCTCAGAGAGGATTACGGGCTGACCCATACAGATGGACTGAAATTGAAGACTTGTATCGTGAAGGGTATGGATTCCTTTGGGTAACCAAACCCGGTAAGATGGAGGCTAAGACTCCTGAAAATACCGAAACGTTTACAGAACCTTATTACTCTAAGGGCATGAAAAGTATGGTTGATGCCCTGCCCGTCCGTTGCACCAAAAGAAAGTAGGAGTGGTATAGGATAAGTACTCAATACCGAACGATGTCAATGCTAAGGAAGAAGGTACGAAGCAAAACCGCCTAACCTGTGAGGGTCAGGCGGTTTTGCTAACATTTCTGGACTAAGAAAGGATATACCATTATTTATGATGTATCCTTCTTCCGAAGCGGACGTAACGTCTGTAGGTATTAACTTATCTTTTAGGTACGTTTAAATCTGACTCATAATCCTCTGCCGGAAGCCATTCCTCAACGTTGACAGCAAACGGAACTTTACCTCTTTCTATGATTGGTTCTCCGGGATTGGGATCGGCTGGATCGTGCCAACCTATACCATCGGTATAATTAAGTTTGTAGGTGTAGATTTTTCCAGCTTCCCATTTTGCCGGCACTGGGAGTGAGGCCCAACCGAAAGCACAGACGGTGTTGTCGTCATTTGGTGTATAGATGTTTTCTTCGTTTTTCTCCGGAGAGGTATAATATTCCTCGCCGATTTTATATAGTCGCTCTGTCACTTTCCCTGTTTTGTCAACGGCAAGATAGATGACTGTCATGTTATCTCGGTCGTTAGGATAAGGATAGGCTACTTCACCGGCTTTGTTTATCACTCTGAGGAGCACACTGAAATACATTTTGTCTGTGGCGTAGGGTACATTTGTAATATTGGGGTCGCTTTTACCTTCCCATTGGTCGAGCCGTTCAGTCATGGGTAACACCATTGCGGGGCCGGCAGTGCCCATTATTGAGGCGGCTTCATCTTCAGTGGAATGGCTTTCGGAGCCTTTGCTAAGTAGTACAATTGACTCTCCGGGACCAAAGATATGATGCACCGAAGCCTTTTCTCCTGTATTTTTCCAGGGATTAGTCTGGGAATTAGATGGCATAATGGTAGTAAAATCGAAATCACCTGCTACCAATGGATTACCTATGCGTACACCAGCAATTTCAAAATCATATTTCTCGCTGCCACTCCATGCTGAAAGCTCAATACGTGCCAACTGATGCTTAAAATTAAGCTTTATGCCAGATTCAGAATCTTTAGTCAATGTTCCGGTAGTATAGGCTGTGAGGAAGTCAGACTGGTGAGCAATATCCGTTGCTACACGGAAATTTTCGAGTCGGTAATCAATGGTAGTATTGTCATCAGTCTTTATGGAATTATTGACAAGATTGAAGAATTCCTCGCCGGCAATATTCTTCATATTGTCGACCGAAGGATAATAGGCAAAGAAATGCAGTTCGCTTTCTGTGTCGGGCCAACGACAGTCGTTTGCTCCTATTGAAAAGAAACGTCCGTCATCACCTTTTTCAAAGCAAATGTCTGCAAAATATGGGGTTATCTCTCCCGTAATGGAATCGATATATTCATTGTCGTCATGATTGAAACAAGTCACCTGAGCGGTAGCAAAATTGTCGTTGGAAATAACTCCGGCGCGTGTCTGGGTGATTGTAGGGAGATAAGAACGGAAATATATCCTGTTGTCTCCAGTTGTCGCTCCATTTGGCCCTTCTTGTGAACAAGAAGGAAGTAAAAAGATGAGTCCGAGAGCGACATATATCAGTTTTTTCTTATCCATTATATTTATTGTATTGGAGAGATTATTAGGGTAGTGGCATAGAAAGGAGGTTAGGGGACATCAACATCAGGATTATAATCTTCATTTTTAGAAGCATAATTCCATGTGTCTACACTCACACCCCATGATATTGTTGGCTGTCCTTGGATTGGGGTTCCGGGTTCTGGGTCCTGTGGGTCATGCAGACCGATTCCCTCCGAATAGTTAAGGGTATAAATATATCTATTTCCAGCACTCCAGTTAGCATCTACAGGTACAGCTGCCCACCCGAATTCCTTTATCTCCACGCCGTCAGGCACTACATACTGTTGTTGGAGATTACTGTCAGTGAAGAAAACCTCTTTGCTTTCATCTGGATATACGCGAGTTATAATGGCCCCTGAGTTGTCTACGGCATAATAAATCACCGTCATTTCTTGTGGATTACCAGGGTAGGGATAAATCTGTTTGCCAGAAGCTGCCGAGCTGACTCTCATCAAGATACTGAAATACATTCTGGCGGTGAAATATGGTTGGTTACCGATATTTGGGTCAGTAAGACCTTCCCATTTTGGATTAACCGTAGGAATGACCATCGCACACCCTCCACGTCCCATGATGGATTCTGCTGTTTCAAGTGTATTATGTTCGGTGTTGGTAATCTTATATATTATGTCACCGTTTTCGAGAATATCGCTCTCGGAAGCGTCGGAGCCACGGTATAGATATTCCACTTTATCCTTGAACGCATTCAAATCAGTTAGCCAGCGTCCTGAGGAAGTAGAATTTGTAGTAGCGGAGAAGTCATAGGTTCCCTCGACCACTGGATTGCCTAATCTCACGCCTGCAATCTCAAAATTATAGTCTGTTCTGTTACCCCATGCTCTCAGTTCTACCTGGCTCATCTGATGGCGAAAAGCAAGGTCAACGCCAGTGATGAAATCCTTCCACCTCTCACCAGAAGTTTCGGCGGTGACAAAGTCAAACTGTTTTGAAATATCAGGGTTAACACGTACTATGGCGAGTTTGTAATCTATCTCAACAATAGAATTAGTTTCGGTAGAATTGTTAATCAAACTGAAATATTTGCCTCTGCTGGCACCAGTTATACCAGCATTGCCTCTTGCCATGACGCTTCGGGAAGGGGAGAAAGCGAAAAACTTAAGAAGTCCGTCTGAAGTGGGCCACGTCCGAGGCTCTTCAAAAGGCGATGACACGTAGGTAACTCCAAGAGGACTTTCTTGCCGGATAAACGTGGCATCTTCGAAATAGGGAGCAACAAATTCTTCCTCGTCTTTCGTTATGTCACCTGTATTGAAGCAAGTGACCTGAAAAGACTCAAGGTCGTCGAGGGTCATATCCTCAGCCCTTGTAGAGGTGACAGTAGCCAGAGAGGTCTTGAAATAGATGTTCCCGTCGGCCCAGTCATAGACGTTTGGCTCAGGTGTCTCCTTAGAGCAGGAGGCACCTGAGAGAAACGCCACAAGAGCAAAATATGTCACTCTTATTAATTTCATATACTTTTAATTCAGTTAAATTTAGGGAAGAATTTCTCCCCTAAATTTAAACTATATGGAAAGGGTTATTCCTTTGGTACTTCTGTGTTGATGTTTTCCTCGTCCCAGGGAGTTACAGAAACCGAGAACTTGATTCCATCACCAAGGATAGCCACGCCTGGCTTTGGATCTTCCGGGTCTTGGATACCTATACCATTTGAGAAGTCAAGAGTGTAAATGTATTTTTTGCCACGTTCCCAATTGACGCCTACTGGCACGGCAGCCCATCCAAACTCTACTATCTCATTGTTGGCTCCAACATTGGCTGTCTTGTTAGGTACTCGACCGATAACCTTAGTAGAATTTTTCTCCTTTTCAAGATATACCACATTCATGGTTGTTTTATTGCCGTAAGGATAAATCTGGGCTGTTGAGATTTCGTCACCAGTCGGTTTCAGGGTTACGCGTAGGAGGATACTGAAATACATATCACCCTCAGGACTGTCAGCATTCCAGTCTTTGGGGTTTTTATCAGGATATGGATCATCTATACTTCCTGACATAGCACTATATTTGGGTGCAATCCAAGGGTTGCCCTCACCAGCCCATGCTCCATTTTTAGTAGGAAGCACCATAGCGTTTCCTCCCTTACCCATAATGGAAGTGGCATTGGCAGAAGTTGAATGCGGTGTAGTTGAGGTAACGGCACCACCATTGAAATTATTAAATTTACCCATACGGTAGATGTCATCGCCTGCACCATAGATATATTCTACCGGGAGACGCTGTGGATTCTTGGATATGCCCCATTGTCCGCCTTCAGCAAATGCTACTCCACCCTTGCCGTCACAGAAATTGAAGATAGCATTTCCTGTGTAGGGGCGTCCTAATCTCACGCCGGCAATCTCGATATTATACATACTATTACCCGAGAAAGCCCTGAGCTCGATATTGGAAAGCTGGTGTTTGAATTTTAATTCCACGCCCAAGTTGGCAGCGTCTTCATTTTCTGGAATTTTAGCCGAGATATGAGAGGTTATGAAGTCTACCTGCTGTGCAATATCTGTTGCCACATAGAAACGACCAAGTTTGAAGCCTTTATAGAGAGTAACATCCTTGAACGTAGTGCTCTGCTGCCCCATAGGGTCAAGTGGCATATTGTCATTACAGAGGTTGAAGAACTGAATGGCCTTAGTGTAACTATTGATATTATTAGCGTAGTTCGGATCAGTAGGATCAAGCTGTGTGAAAGCAGCGTTCTGAATTTCTTCGAGCGACGGTGCGTAGGCAAAGAATTCTACTTGGTCCGCTACCTCACGGCTGGGCCATTTCTGGTTGCTGGTGCTGGCATAGAGATTAGCACCCATCAGATAGAATGGTTCGTCCCAGAAGAGAGAATCAGGGGTGATACCATTGTCTGACATGTGGTTGGGTGCATAGGCTGACACGTAGAATGTAGCTGGATTTTGGGTGTAATCGAGTTCCGGATTGACTCGCGTAGATACACCGGCACGAAAAGAGATTGGGAACTCTTTCTCCACCTTGGTTGGAAGGCCTGACGACACTTCTTCTTGTGAGCAGGAAGCAAGAGCTACCACACTTCCTACAGCTGCAATTAAAGAAAGTCTATTCATAAGTGAGAAAAATAGAAAGTTATTATAGATGTTATATTTTTGTTAAAAAGAGTAATTACGGTCTATCACACTGGTAAATTGAAGTGAAATGTGTCCCAACTGTCAACTTCTACAGACATTCCTCCCTGACTGGGCGGGGTAGGGGGCTCGTCGGGTATGTCCGGCAGTTCCAACCCATAAATCTTGATATTGACATTGCGTGGATCCTCAGCTTTATTGATTTGGTCTGAAACATCGAAGGTGTAAAAATTACCTTTTCTGTTTTTCAAGGCTATGTAGACACTAATCTTATGAGGTCGTTCTTCTCCGGGGGGCAGTCCAAAAGTAAGAAAGTCAGAACGTAGGGACTTCATTTCTTCATCTACTGTTAGAGTGAAGGCATGAGAAACTGATTCGGCAGTCGGTGACATCTTACCGAGATAATATCCCCCAGCGAGCGAAGATATTGTGGCGTCGATATGTACGTCAGCATTCTTAATGTTTTCCACATCAACGAACTCTACTGAATAGTGGCATACAAGTTCTTCGGGATATAGTATCAAGGTCTGTTGTAAGGCAGAGACTTGTAAATGAATATCCTTACTTTGTGTTCCATATAGCATAGAAGGGGTGCTACGCAAGGGTTCTCCTTCTGTACCGGGTGCGCGCGGTATGCCAGTAGTAGAGATTCCCTGGCCTACGAGTAAAGCGGTAGTTTCTGTGTAAATCTCTATGTCGTCATGCACATGTTGGTTGCGCAGAAGATGTCCGTAGGGATCATCATTGCTGTGACATATCACTGTATGATGGCCACCGTAAGTTCTGATTATCCCACCGTTAGGGTTATTAAACCAATAGTCTGTCATATCACGATTTTCGGGATAAATGTACAGAACCATTGATTTAGCTTGGGTATCTGGAGCCTTACTCCAATCGAATATTACCTCTACCTTATCAGCAAGTGTAGTATGAGCATCATCATTAAGTTCTTTCAGGGCGCAGCTTTCCAAAAATAGGAATAAGCAGCTTAATAGGCAGGTAACTTTAGAATAGTGCAGTCTCATCTGTCACCTCCTTCCCTTTTGTTGGTGTTGCCACGGCCTATAAGCCAGATAAGAGAAATCTCTGCCTTTGTGGGCCCGAAGAATCGCATCTTATATTCTTTTTCGCGGTAATAATCGTTGTCAAACGGATAATACTTTATGTAGTTTCCTCCTAAATAGCCTAAGCCTATCGTGAAGTCGATGTTAAGATGGCTACCAATAGGGAGTGAATAGCCATATTCGATGCCTGAATTTACAAGACAGCGATCCCAGAGAGTACCCCCGGGTTTTCCACCCATATAACCTGTGTCTCCCCATTCAAAGTCGAATACTAATGCTCCTCCATAGATTCCTAAGTGGTGGCCTGTCAGAGGCTTGGTATGTGCTTTTTTACCGAACCACCACCTAACTCCTGCATCACCTCCGTAGATGCGCCAATAGTGATGTCGCTTGTTGTTGCTCCACCATGCATACATCCATTCACCATAAACCGATATGTTTTTGCCTAAGTAGAATTCTGCTCCAAGATTGGGCACCAATGCCACATCATAGAGCATATTAGTCTTTATGGCAAAATAATAGGGACGTGGTGTCTTCTGAACAGCTAAGGTAGGATAAGATACATTATTCACCTTGTTCAAACCGTTTGTTTCTGAGCTATTGAATTGACTATACACCCCTGGGGAAGATACCTCTACAGAATCAGCAGGTACATTCCCAAAGGCCTGAATAGAAATCAGGACAGTCATGAGCAAGGCCAACAATATATTTATATCGTGTCGCATAATAGCTCTCTACGATGTTAAGTTTGTTGAAAGGTTAATTTAATTTATAATTCAAGGTGTAGTAACGTTCTATAATGTTACTTAGTTAATTAAGGTCAATATGAGGCTTATTGATTTAAGCTATATTTGGGTGCGAAGATAGATATTTTTTTTCGTTTACATTTTAACAAAAAGGTACTTTTTTAACTCATTTAGTCAATTTTAACACTTACTCTAATATTCAAATTACCCCCCCCCGAAGGTAATTTGGTGATTATTAATAAATTATATTAGTTGAAAATTAATTTGACTTCTACTTTACATTTTTGCTGATTTTGCTAATTTTTTTGGCAAATAGTCATACATGAGAATAGTATCCCTCTCCTTGTTTTTACTTAAAAGAAACCGCGCCATAGACTCCTATGACACGGTTTCTTGGTTTTCTTGATGAAGAAACGAGCTACTTTTTAATTATTTTAGAAGTACGTCGAGTGCCATTTGAAAGATATTCCATTTTTATACATACACTTTGAGGGTTATCAACACGTACTCCATGAAGATTGTAATATTCTACTCCTGTAACTTCTGTGTCTTCTGTAACCGCAGAGACACCGGACAGGTCATACGATATGTCTTTGGACTTATTGCAGTTTACAGAATATCCTGTGTTGCCGTCAAGCAGGATAGCTACAACATGAAGTGTTGCGCCCTCGCATAAGAAATCTTTTCCGTTGATGGTTTTAACGTCATCGATAGGAATTGAATAATCGTATGTTATAGGACTGTCAGCAGTGATTTGCTGAGGTATTGAGCCCTGAATACCCTGGATGTCTTTGTAGTAGGCTACGACATCATTATAAATAAGGCCACTTACTTTTGAACCACCGTTTAAGAAGATATCCCACAATTCGCTGTCGATTCCATCGCCAGTCTCATCACCAGCGTAGTAGTTTGACTGCTTCCATTTGTCATCGTGTAAACCATCGGCTACAAGTGCAAAAGAGAGCCTATAGTTGGTGTCCTCCATGTCTTTTACGAAATTGACAGTGGCAGTTGCGTTGATAGATGTTTTGTCTTCCGACCACTCAGCTGTTACTGTTATTTCAGCTGGAACTATTTCAGCTGCATACTGTGCCCATCTAAAGGGTAGATAGCCAGGGTCAAGAATTATCTGACGATTAATGTCGGCGCTTGGGAAACCACTAATTTTAACCGGGAAGTCGTTATCAGCTACAGTCACCATAGCGGTTTCGTAGGTTTGAGTGTGATAAGCAAGACCTACGAACATATCACCAAGAGTCTTCTTCATTTCTTCCATTGCTACATAGCCTCTGGGACAATAGCCACACCCTAAACCGGTGTACTCCTCAATCAAGGGGCGAGTGACAGGAATCACAGGCCATACATTCAGATTACCTTTAGCCGAACGCTGAGGGTCATTGTTAGCTTGACCGTTAGAAGTTTCAAGAGTTACAGTTAAGGGAAACTCTCCTAATTCTGGCAAAGCCTCAATCGAAATATTTGTTTCCGCCCTCTCACCAAGTGCGCCAATAGGAGTGTCAAGTTTAGTGGTGCCGGTCATTTTTTTGTCACTTACCGTATAAGAATAAGTAATCTCTTCCAGTGGATTTGTGCCGTGGTTGATAAGAGTAACCGGTATAGAGCTGATTTCATCGCGTACCACGTATGATTGTTCTGGAAGCACTAAGGCGACATCGTATGGTCCGAAGTCTGTGGAAAGATGCACAATCATGGTACTTACAATTCCAACTGTGCTGCCAAGATTAACCCATTGCAATCTTGAACGACTGGAATGAACCCATAGACCTTTGTCAAGATTCTCTTCACTCTCAATGCAGGCTATTGGTTTGCCAGGATAATTATACTCTTCGCTCAGATCGGTAATGGTAAATGAATAACCTACCCATACACCATCGGCTGTAATGGTGTATGGTGTGTCGAAGGTCACATTTAGCACTTCATGGTTTATCTCGCCAGCTTGTGAGCAGATATCTGGCGAATTAAGTTTATTTTCTACTCTTAATTCTGAAGAGAGCCACGCTGAGAGTTCCTTTATAGCTGGATTGCCAACCGGAATATTAACTGTGATGCCAGTAACTTGAGAATTTATATACGCCGGGTCTTCTATTTTGAGAGCTATGTCGTAGGTTTCTTTTTTATCGAAACCATATACTTTGTACTTAGCGTTTTCGGTGTTGTAGGTAAAATTTATATCTGTTGCATTAGCCGCTAATGATACCAACGAAAACAAAGCAACTAAAGATTTTAATTTCATATTGAAGCCATTATTTGGATTGACCGGCTTACAACGGAACTATAGCAAACGTAAGAATCAAGTCATGGTCAAATAAGCAACCTTGTCCTCAGAATTCTCATGTTAATAGCTCCGTTATGAGCCGATCAAATTATATGAAACAATTAGCGAATTACCTTAGAGGATTTTGTTGAACCGTCGGAGTATACAGTCTGTTTGATATACATTCCTTTACCGGGGTTAGCAACCTGACAGCCTGTAAAGTCAATCCAGCGTACAGATTTCACAGTCTTTTCTGTTGCGATAGTTTCTACACCGTCAAGGGCATATCCTGGTGCATACAACATGTCTGAGTAAACTACTGTTCCGTCGGGATTCTTGTAGAGCGTACGTACACCCAGTGAGTAGAAACCGCGTGTATGGAAGATAAAGACATGTAAATTTCCGTATTCCTGGAAATCTTCGGTGTCTTTGCTTTTATAATTATAGGATACTTCAGTCATTTCAGTCAATCCTTCTGGAAGTTCATATTCATCGTCATAGAAGGTAAAGAGCTCGCCATCCATATAAACTTCATAGAATATACGGTTGGTATCGAGTATCTGATAATCGGCGTCTACAGTAGGAATGTTGAAGTACATTTCGGCGTCATCATCATACTCTTCATCAACATCATAGAATGATGATAATTGTGGATTCAGAAGTTGCGTTACTATGGCATTTTCTGAAGGAAGCTTAATTATAGGTTTGTCTTGCTTGATATAATAAATTACCTTAACGGGTGAAGAGGAGATACAGAACGCGCCATCTGAACTTAAGGTGTTAGTTTCTTTATTCCAGTCGAACACGAGCTTATCGCCAATATTGAATATCTGCTTGGTTTGACCATTTTCTTCTTGGTTTGTGATAGTTCCAGCTAAGAAATAGGCCACAGTGAGGTTATACCAATATTCGCCCATATATTGCCCACCATCAAATGTCACCTTATCGCCATTGATTTTACCCACTACAGCAATATCATTCATACCTGTTCTATTGAAGAAACCACGGATATACATATTGTCACCGTCGACACCAACTTCAACTTTGCGAGATGAAATGCCTGTGATAAGTTGCCAATCATCAAAAGATACATTTTCAGGCACTTCCACCACTTTCTCAGTGTTAGGTTTCATCGAGGTGATGATGTCGCCATTGGCTTGCCAGACCCATCTTCCTTCTCCACCTTCTTCTTCAGGCTCCTTCCATATACAATAGCCAATCATATTGTCTTCTTCAAGAGAAGTGAGGGTGCCGTCAGCTTCGATATGGAATTTGAATTCCTGACTTGGTGTAGTATAATACCAACCTGTCTCTGGGTCGTCTTCTGAAGGTACAAATTCAAGTTTCATTGCATACCCGAATACACTGCGAGAAGGATCATCTTCATCAATATCTTCCTCTACAAGCTGCGGAAATGAGAAAGTCAACACGTCACCTTCTATATCACCTTCAATCCAACTATCAGGAGTATAGAAATCTAAGAAAAACGGACTCTGCATGTAGAATTTCTTACCGTCGTCAGACTTCACAACACGTGAAATCGCACCGTCGAGAGATTGGGTTATCATGCCAGTAAGCCAGCTGTATCCATAGGCGTATCCCTGCTTTATGTATGTATACTCCGTGCCTTCAGAAGGTTCGATTAACTTATAATCACCAGGCGCTGCCACACTGCGCATTGGACCTGATGCTGACTTCTGAGTCATCATCTTCATAGCTTGAGTGCGTTGTGCAGGTGTGCTTGGTTGCGAAGTCAGGCTTTCTCGTTCCATCTTCATTTCAGAGGAAGAGAAAGGCGCTGATACACTCTGTGCGGATGCCTCAACTGTCATCATTGCAGTTGCCGCAAGAAGTAAGGTAAATATTTTCATGCTTTCTATGTTTAAATGATAAAGTATATGTGAACTGCTATTATTCTTAAAAGCTCTGGGAAGGTCTAATGAAGCTTTATTTTTCGCAATCGGGGAGGTTTTACCTGTTTAGCGACACTCAAAATTAAGAAGGTGGTTGAGTATGCACAAGAAAAAACCGATGGAGGTGTTTATCCATCGGTTGAAAGTGTAATTTGGAGGGTTGAAGGTGTAAAGTCAGTAACTTGGAAATGGGATTGCTTCTTAGGAAACGCATTTGATGCCGAGCCATACCAGCAGAAGTCCAAGAGCTACAGAAGGAACGATATAGCAGATAAATTTCCACCATTCTCCCTTTTGAATCATAGCGAAACTATCATGGCTGAATGAGGAGAATGTAGTGAAGCCTCCGCAAAAACCCGAGATAAGAAGTGCATTAACCAGAGGACTCATATCATGGCGTGTCCAAAGACCAACAAAAATACCAATGATAAAACATCCTATTACGTTGACTGCAAATGTTCCAGCAGGATATTTGTCTCCGAAAAGTTTCTTTCCGGCAACGCCGGTGAGGTATCGTCCGCAGGTACCGGCAAAACCACCTAATCCTGCGATAAGCATATATTCGATAATCATAATTTTCAATAATTAGTAGGGTTAAGCTTGAGAATTAATAGAGTTAAGCCTGGGCTTTCTCAGCGGGTTTGCGTATGCATGCAGCTCCTAATGCTACCATTGCGATACCGAAAACAAGGCTCGTTACCATGTAGAATACAAACATTCCTACATCGCCTTTCTCAAGAAGCGAGATCATATCATCTGAGAAAGATGAGAATGTTGTCAAGCCACCACAGAAACCTGTGATCCAAAGGAGATTGGCGGTCTTGCTCAGCTTCCCTGTCTTGTTGAGATAACCGTAAAGCATACCGATGATAATACAGCCAACCATATTGGCCATGAATGTTCCTAACGGGAAAGACAGGTGGCAAATTGCAGCACCCAACTTATCGGAAAGGAACGAAGACAGGTGCCTAAAAATCCGCCGGCACCGGCAATCATTGTTGATTTAAACATAATGAGTAATTTTTATTTGGTTATACATTTTCTCAGCCAAGATTTGTAAATTTGTTTTAAATATCATTTTCATTTAAAACGTAATGCTCAGAGAATTTGTTCGCTTGACAATTTTGTTCTCAATTATAGAGGAGTGCGGCAGCGTTGAAATAAGAACCGGCTGATAAGCTCAGTGTGTTAGCCACGGAGCCTACCGGCCG
>CAYNUE010000094.1:0-12301 GCA_964400325.1 uncultured Sangeribacter sp.
ATTCTCAGCGGCTTCGAGTGCCTTGGTCATATAGGCGGACGATTCCCTATAGTTACCCATGGCCTCATAATTCTCAGCGGTTATTTTGTAGAGTTGAGGTAAATAATCGTTTGATGAGTTTGCCTGTGCTTTCTCTATGCCTGTTTGTAGGTACTCTATAGCCTTAAGATGATTACCCTCTTTGGCTGCATTTTCTCCCAGTACCATATAAAGTTCGGGTACATATATAGGCAGATCAGATTCGATAGAGGCGCGTATACGCTGCAATATCTCTGTTGATTCTGCTGTGTGACCTTCGTAGCTGAGTATCAGAGCTTCGAGAAAATCAAGAGTATTACGGTCATGGTAGTCATACGTATTGGCTATCTTACGTGCCTGTTCCAGATATGTACGTGCTTGTGCGTACTCTTTACGTAGGATACTGAACTCACTCAACGATATGAGACCGCTGTATAGATAATGGCGTTGTCCTGTCTTGACCCCATAATCGTAACAGCGTTGGGCGTACTCCATACCCGAAGTGTCACGTTGCAGTCGGGCTATTTGTGCCAGATTGCTGTAAGCACTTCCCTCCATGTCGGGGTAATCTTTGCACTGCATCAGATAGTGCTGTGCGAGATAATAGTTTGAGTTGACGTTTCCCTCGTATATGGCCAGACAATTGAGTACACACCCTGTCAGGCTGTCGTTACCAAGACGGCGTGAAAGGACATTTGCTTCGTCAAGTAATTCGCGTGCTTTTCCACTTGCCCCGAGGAACATTTCGGCACTCCCCAGATAATAGTCGGCATAGCCTAAGTGATAGTCATCCTTAAGACGCAGACTTAAGTCACGCAGGATAGCGGCATATTGACGTGTAGTGTGGAAGTCACGTCGTTCCATGGCTTCGGAGCATATCTGTCGCAGGCGTGCCGGATTGTCAGGGATTGTATCGCACATTGCAGTCAGATGTAGCAGGATACCGGCTATGATAAGTAGGATACGTCTAATCATGTTTGTGTTTTCAGATGGGGCCGAAACGTCGGTGCTGTTCGAGAAATCTGGCCAGTATGTCGGGGCCATGTCGCTGCATCGAGCGTATCACACGTTCGAGTGGCTTTTCGGCTGTAGGGTCACCTGACTTGGAGTAGAAGCTATCGGCATAGCATATCAGTTGCTCCTCGACTGTGACGGGACACATGTCGCGGTGTGGCAGCGGTAGATGTTCGGCTTCGATATTGGCTACGGTCAGTCCCGAACCGGTATGGCGTTCGCATACAAGGCCATGACGTGGCATACCGAGACTGTCGAGCATACGGCGTCCTTCGATGCCGTGACAGATATAGGGTAGGGTGCCATAACACAATATGTCGGGGGCATCGGTGGCGATAATGCCGATGTCATGCAGCATTGCGGCCTCGCGTACGAAGTCAAGGTCGCACTCTACGCCACGGTCGCGTGCACATGCCAGCGCCTTGCTGGCCACACATTCCGAATGTGTGAGCAGCAAGGCGCGCAGTGCAGGACTTGAGGCGTAATATAAGTCTATTACCTCAAGGGGTGTCATCATATTTTTTAGTCGAAGTCGATTATTTCGCACCAGCCGTGAATGTCGTCAGCTTCGCCATACTGTATGGCGCGGAGTGCGTTGTAGAGTTTTTCGCTCCAGGGACCCGGTTTACCGTCGGCTGAGAATACGTACTGACGTCCGTTGTCGAGGTCATCTATCTGACCGATGGGCGAGATTACAGCAGCTGTACCGCAAGCACCGACTTCCTCGAATGTCTCCAGTTCCTCTACGGGTATATGACGACGCTCAACCTCCATGCCGAGGTCTTTGGCCACCTGCGTGAGACTCATGTTGGTGATAGAAGGCAGGATTGATTCCGAGTAAGGAGTGATGTATTTGCCGTCACGGATGCCGAAGAAGTTGGCAGCACCACACTCGTCAAGATATTTCTTCTCCTTGGGGTCAATGTAAAGCATTACAGAGTAGCCGAGGTCATGAGCCTTTTCGCCGGCTACGAGAGAAGCAGCATAGTTGCCGCCCACCTTGATTGAACCTGTGCCCTTGGGAGCTACACGGTCATACTCGCGGCTCATGCACACTTTGGTAGGTTTGAAGCCTGACTTGAAGTAGGGACCTACAGGAGTTACAAGCATGATGACCATGTATTCATCGGCCGGCTTTACGCCTACGCGAGCCGAGATACCGATTTCGAGGGGACGTATGTAGAGTGAAGCACCGGTGCCGTAGGGAGGAATGAAGCGTTCGTTGAGCTTCACTACTTTGCGCACCATTTCGCAGAAGAGTTCTACGGGCATAGGCTGCATCTTGATGCCTTCAGCCGAACGGATAAAACGTTTGGCGTTTTCCTCCATGCGGAATACACGTACTTTGCCGTCTTTGCCACGGAAAGCTTTGAGGCCTTCGAACGATTCCTGTCCGTAGTGCAGACATGAAGCTGCTATGTGCATGGGTACGTATTCGGAATCCGAAACTTCGATTTCTCCCCATTTGCCGTCTTTGTAAGTGCAACGTACGTTGTAGTCGGTAGGCATGTAGCTGAATGTCAAGTTTGCCCAATCGATTTCTGTCTCTTTCATGTGTTCTGGTAGATATATGGTTAGATGTGTTTCTGTGTGAGTGTGTAAAGGCTATGTTATATAGCTACTTTGCATGTGAAATCATTGGCTTTGACTATGTACACTCCGTGTGTGGGCAGTTGCAGCTGGTGTGTGCCAGGGGCAAGTGTCTGTTGTGATACCTGGCGCCCTATGATGCTGAAGACCTTGATTTCAACCTGTCGGCCCGTAGTGACTATAATGGCACCGTTGGCTGTCTTGATTTCTATCTCGGCTTCTTTGGCTACTTGACGGGCATCGGTACGTTCAGTCTTGAGGGCTTCCCATGTATGCTGTTGCGCTCCTTGCGGGGTATTGGCCCGTAAGTCAGCAGCCGCCAAGCTCAGCATGGCGACGACGATACAAGCAACTCTGCATGTTCGGCTTCTCATAGATTTTCGACTGATAGGGTTGTGGTCAAAGAGTTTTTAAATTTCACACGGTAAAATTATAAAAAAAATGCCATACCCAAAAAGAGTATAGCTTTTTTTACTGTTAAAGGTTATTTATTTTATTTCTTTTCGGCTCAGCTCTATCATTTAAGACGGTTGGCTTTTACATCTATTTTGATTTACAAGACTTTTTATCTATGCCATATCATACACCGCTTTAAGATTTTAAATTCCTTATCTGTAGGGGTGGAAACGACACGGAACTGGGCTCGCTTTGCTCGCTGGAACGCGAACAAAGTTTCCAGCAGTTCCCATACCAGGCGACATCGTATAGACCTTCTTTAATTTTTTAAGATTTGCTTATCTTAAAATTGTATGCCACTCCTATTGAGAATGTACGCGGTATAGCCATATTGTAAATGGTACGTACCATTCCAAACTGATACAATGCGCGCAGTCGTACATCGTGCCAGGATATGTAGGCACAGAACACGGCTCCTGCATCTATTCTATCAGAGCCTTTTATGGTTATCTTTTCGGGTGAGGAGTCAGAATTTACGAATATATTACGAGTGTTATCTGTAAATAGTGGACCACCGTCACCTTGGTTCGTACTCCAAGAATTGATATAGGTGTTTCCATCTCCTATAGCGATTGATAGATAAGGACCGGTTGATACCCCCAATCTCAAGTGTTGATTAAATTTAAGTTCATAACCTGCCATAATGGGGAGTGTCATAAACTCGGCTCTATTAATTTTGATATTGTCTGCGTAGGGTATACGTGGAACATTACTGCAGTTACCTATCTTTCCTCTCCGGTTTTCGTATGAAATTCCGGTTTCTATAAATACCGAATTAGGGAAATGATAGGCGCCAATAACGCCAATACGATAGCCATTGCCTCCTTTGGTGGTGATGTCGTGCTTAGCGTTCAGGCCTCCTATTTGAAGGTTTGTCCTCTCATAGCCCACTTCAGGTCCCACAGTAAAATACTGTGCATACACGTTAAGCGTACAAAAAGTACTAATGAAAAAAAACAGGAGTTTTAAGCTTTTCATATTTAGTCAATTTAGGGGTTAGGTGTACCTTTCCACCCTGGAGTAATTAAAAATCCAGACTTGAAGGGTAAAGTCCATGATACTCCATTGCTGTAATCCTCATACCAAATAGGCTTACCGTCTTCACCAATTCCTTCTCTGTTCAGAGATGAAAGAATAAATGTACGAGGATGATTACGTTCTGCAATCCAGTCATCGTGATTTTTAAAAGTTAAACCTATGTCAAATCCATATTCCTCGTTGGACCATTTTACATTTATTTTAGCTTCGAAGCTTTTGTTTTCTTTACCTGAGTCTTCTTCAACTATCGTAAGAATAAGATTTCTTATATTCTTTTCCCAATCTCCTATAGCCAAAGAATTTACTTCCTTCCATATACCTTTTTTTATCTCTTTGCGAGTCAGACATATTTTTGTTTTTGAAATTAATGGTACACACTTTACAGTATCTGCTTCAGAGGTAAAGTAGGTATTCTGTAAGGCACCTAATCTGAATACATATTCCGAACCGCCATTAAGCCATGAATCATGCTGTGTGGTAGAACGTATTTTACCGATGTAAACTGCGGTAGGGGCATTACCTTCATAAACAAGATCTGGAAAAGGTGATGTGATAGATTCTTTAGAAGAAGTATTTTGACTGTTGGAGTAATAAGTTCCCTCCTTACTAATTCTTTCTCCCTTATTAAAGTTTGGAAGTAGTGAATATGGGGTTTCACTGTCATTAATAATCCATACAGGATATTTTTGACAGTATTTTTCATCAACTATTACATTTTGAGGAGCACTTCCTTGTCCAATAACTTTATATCCTGTGGTAAAGGTGGCATTTTTATCTTCCGGTGCAAAGGCTATAACTGGTGGTGTATGCCCGTCCCATTCATCAGAATAGGGCCAATAAATTTGGAGATTTTCAGTTATGGATACCTGTTCAGGAGCGGCTATAGATTCTGAACTTAACTCATTAGTTAAGTTCTTATTACAAATGTTACTTAACTTTAGAGATGTCTCAGTTGGTAATTCTTTAGAGATTTTATTAGTCTCAATTTGAGGTGATACGTATTCTACTAAATAATACACCTCATCTAATCCTTGGCTTACGGCGTTTCTTATAGCTTTATGTACACGTTCTCCTTCAATACGATTGTAATTTTCAGCAAGCCATAAAGCTATTTTTGTACGCTGCGATACTGTAGAAGAGCCATCCTCTAAACTGTCTTCTGACTGTGGGAAACTTGAACGAGTATGTTTGGTCTGTGGAGATGAGTACATGTCTGCCACATCTTCCTCTGCACAACTTACCAATAGTAGACAAAGTAGTCCTACAAAAGGAGTTGTAGTTCTGTTAATTTTTAATCTCATAATTCTAATTTGTTTAGTGAAAATAAGTAGGTTTTACGTAAAAACTACTCCGCCAATATGAGAGATATTAATATCAATAAAAAATTTAATATGGTAAAATTTATAAATATTTAAATCAGTAACTTCTTTATTAGGTACTCTGTTAAAGTCTAATAAATCATCGGAGTTGGTACAGCCAATAAAAGGAAGTACCAAAAGACTTAGAAATACTTTTTCATTTCTATAAAATTTGTTAGGTTTAACAATTTCAAGCTTAGTCTAAATTACCACAGGGGCGACTTGTTTCCCCTCAACAGTATAAGTTAGCCTTATAGTGTATTATGGTGTTACTTCTCCTGTTACTGTAACCGAGCGTAGGTATAACCTGGCACTTCTAATATGTCTTCATGACGTTGGGAATTTGTGTTTATACTCCAACTTTTACTTTAGAGTTTAGTGCCTTTGGATAGTGTGGCCTACTTAGAATATTGTCGACCTTAATCCTTTAGTATCATATTTCAATTTCCCCAATAGCATACCAATCTTCATTCTCTATATGAATATATAGAGTGCTATTATATGAAACAGGCACAATAAAGGTAGTATTTAATGTGGGGGAGTAATCGAGAATATTATTATGCATATCATATAGGTATACTTCTGCCTCCACGGCTTGCTGACAGCTAATCTCTATACATGAGGTATTTGAATCGTAGGAGATATCAATAGGCATATGCATTGGAGCACGACTTATGGTTGTGCCTTTTGATGAAGTATATTTCTTCTCGTAGGTTAATGTAATGTTTTTATTTTCCGAGTATATCGAACTAACTATAAAAACAATAATGGAGAATGTGAGCAGTTGTCTTTTCATAAGGTGAAGTGTATGGGTTAGGTTTAAACTCTGAGGCAAATTTAGTACAAAAAACACATTAATGTCAAGAAAAAAAGTCTAATGCTATTAAATTTTTTAAGGTGTAAATCAATTATTTATAAAATGTAAAAATAGCTTAAGTCTAATTAGGTTTAAAAAGTCTAATTTTAATGGCGTTTTATTGTCTAAAGTAGGCGTTGGATATATTTGCTTAAGTATATAGTTTCGTTATTAAGCTCTAACTTACGTCTTATGGTACTGCTAATATTGTAGTGACTGGCAATATTAAGATAGTGTCCTATTTCCTTACCTGAGAGTCCTAAGGCATGAAGGCAAACGAAATTGATTTCGTCAATTGTGAGAGAATGGTCTTCCAGATGCTTGATGAATGTCGGGTGTGATGCTTGAAAGGCAAGACGTGTTGATTGTAAAAATTTTTCTTTATCCTTGCGTAAAGATTCTACCCATTCTCTATAAGGTTTTGCATGAGACTCATTAGCTGAGATTTCTTTTGCAAGCAGACTATTGAGCATATTAAGCCGAGTCTTAAGCACTTCTTCTAAAGGCGTGTCTAATTCGTTGCGCTTTTCCAGTAGTTGCTGTAAGCGTTTACTCTCCGTCTCTAACTGGCTTATTTCAAGACGTAGATTTTCGGTTTCCAGTAGTTGTCGGTCATGTTCAAGTTCTAAAGCCTGTTTTTCTTTTTCCGTAATTATCTTTTTTACGTGCGCGCGATGGTAATAATAGTATATTATACCGCTGATTATTATCAGTACTAGAATACATAGGACGGAGAGGTATATAATATGGTCTTTATCGCGTAATTTAATTTGTTCAGCTGTTTCCAAATTATGACGCTGTTCAGCAAATAACAAGTCATTTTTAAACAGTTCATGATGCCATTCATCTACTAGACTGTAATACTCACGACAAATCTCATAAGCTTCCTTGTAATAACCTTTACTCTCCAGTGCTTCCATTTTAAGAATCAGATACTTATGAAATTGATATCTATCATCTTCTGGAGTTACAACAGTTTCTAAATAATTTAAGGCTTCAGTCGGGTCATTAAGTTTTAAATAAGCTCTCGCAACATTAAGTTTGATGTCGTTATCTGGAAGCTCTGTGTGGGATAAACTTTTCAGAATTTTACTAAGTTCTTCCTCATTTTCATATTCAATAAAATAGGAGATAAGATAATTGTTTAGCTCCATACTCTCCTGTGTGTCTTGATAAGATATTTGTTTCAGAATATTTAGAATACTGTCTATCTTCTCTTTATTTTCAAGTATAAAATATCCTTCTAAAGCGGCTAAGTATCGATCTACTTCTTCTCGTTTCTTACTTTTAGCTTTATATATTTCTGCTGCCTGGAGATTATTGGCAATAAATTCAGCAGCTTTATACTCATTATAATATATAACTCCTTGTGCAATTAGAAGTCGGGCTATGGCCAGAGAGTCGGTAGCCTGGTCTTTAAAGTCGGAGGCTCTGACAAAAGCTGTCATGGCTGAGGTGTAGTCCTCGCGGTTCTGGAATATGCGTCCTTGATAGTAGTAGGTGCGTAGCTTGTCATTGGGTGTGCCGTGGTCCTGGTAATAGTCAATGGCAGGTTGAAGGATGTCAAAGACAGTGGTGTCGATGCCGGTTTTGTCGATAGCCATAGACTTGAGTAAGGCATAACGAGCTTTCGCGGCATTGTCTTTGAGCGAATTTTGACTGATGCCTTCAATTATGGTTAAAGCCGAGTCTGGATACTCTTCCATGATACTCTCTGCCCTGTCGAGCTGAGCCTTGGTAGCAGTATTAGTCCGGCAGGCGGTAAAGATTATGGAAAGCACAGGCAATATCAATACAGCCATCAAACAAAAGCTCCTCTGTCTGATGCTTTGTGCAGTTATCTTCAATGAAGTGAAATACTCTAAGGACATGATGTAAAAACATTTATATTAGGTCTAACTGCAAATTTATATAAAAATCCTGAGCTTCCTGCACCGGTAGAATAAAATTCAATGATGTGGGCACGTAGTTTTCATTCAAAGCCTGAAATAGACGCGCGGCTGTGGGGAATAGGGCCCCTATCTGCGGGCGAGGGAACGACACGGAACTGGGCTCGCTTTGCTCGCTGGAACGTCGCACCTGTCTGGAACACAGAACGGTACGGGAACTGAAACACAGAACTACACAGAACTTAATTTATACAAATACAGTGTGGTAGCTGTATGGTGAGCTGATTTTGGTTAACTGTGTTTTAAGCCTTATACATGAACATAGTTGACTCTGGCTCTACTTATCCCTTACGGAAGTTGACTTATGGGTGTTATCCCTGAGCAGGGCTGACTGAAGGCTGTAAGGTGAGGGTGTATGGCAAAAGGGAAGGGCTGCCTATCCCTTACGGAAGTTGACTTTTAAGTTCTGTGCCGTTCTGTGTTTCAGTTCCCGTACCGTTCTGTGTTCCACTCGTGCGACGTTCCAGCGAGCAAAGCGAGCCCAGTTCCGTGTCGTTCCCATTCCCGCGATAATAAGCACTTTCATCACCTTAACGGTCTTTATGCTGTGTACAGACAGGTGTGACGTTCCCGGTGTGCAAAGCGAACCGTTCAGTGTCGGTTGCTCTCATATATCAGTATTTTTTCACGATTGACACTATCCTTTACCCAAGGGAATAGGGCACTCTCTGTCACTAAATCTACGCTCTTCTTTAGTAAGTCTTCAAGTTCTGAAACTATAGACGCATATTTGAACAGGCCGACATTGATGTCAAATGACACCATGATGTCATAATCACTATCCTCTCGATAATCCCCACGAGACCTAGACCCAAATAACCATGCTTTTGACACCGGTTGTTTGGAAAAGTATGCTTGTAGTTTGCTAATGAGCCCTTCCTCCATAATCAAGTCTTTTTATTTTTGCAAATTTATATAAAAATCCTGAGCTTCCTGCACCGGCAGGATAAAATTCAATATCTGTGGGCGAGGGAACGACACGGAACTGGGCTCGCTTTGCTCGCTGGAACGTCGCACCTGTCTGGAACACAGAACAGCACAGGAACTGAAACACAGAACAACACAGATTTTGAATTTATACAGTGAGGGAGGCTGCGTTTGGAGTCTTTGTTTTAATCTTTAGTGTAGATAACCGAGGACTCTAAACCCACGTTTCAGTTCGTCAACAAATTTATTATAAGAAGACAAACGTGTAAGATGTGAAAGGCTTAATTTAGCACCCATTATACTGTATAGCTCACTAATGTCATCTATCTCAACTTTTCTTTTACGTGTTGCGCGCTTTTTAGCTATTCGCAGTGCATTATTAATAGTCTCCTTAGGGTGTCCTATTTCTTCTGGATTGCCATTAATTCCTAAATCGCCGTCAGAGAGATTGGTTCCGATTTCAGCTTTTAATAATGGTTTATCGGCCAACATCCAGGCCTCAATCATCCTAATAGGTATGATTGGTATCAGATAGGGTTCGTAATCTCTGACCTCAGTATTTTCTGATTCGGTCATGGCCCTGCGTGCTGGAACAAACTTATGGAGGATACGCTCTTCGTAGGTATCTTTATCTGAATCAGAGTGGACAATCATCAGGTGAGCACCATAGCTAATAGCATCTTGGGTTGCTTTAATTATATATTCTTCGAAATCAAGACCAATCTTTTTAGTTGGTAAAGGAGTAATGTCGTCGATGTCAAGCATTGTGGTACACTCCTCGTAAACTATCTCTTTCACGGTTCTCATAATTATGTTTTCTAAGAACCTGTAATCTGTGGAGCCTTCAGCTGTAAAAGCTATGAATAACTGTGGGGTAGCCATATCAAAACCTTTCTTCTATATTGGGTTGACGCATATAGTTGAGAAACTCGCTTTCGGTCATAGCAGCCTTTTTTAATTCATTTTCGCTGATGTTCAGAAGATGTGTGAGAGGGGTGGTAAAGACAGGAGTCATTCTTGTGGCCGATACTTTTACGCGTGTACCATTGTGTTGGCCTATATGTGTGACAAGGCGTGATACGTAGTTAGTAACAAAGGGGTTGTTCAGTGCTTTCACGAACAACATAAATAACGGTGAATGACTATTTACGATTATCTGGCGCAGTGGTTCATCAGAAGAGGTAAAGTTTGTGGAAAAAGTGTCCAGTAACTTTGCCATACTTTCCAAACGAAATGGATGAATACCATTTTCCGGTTCTTCAAAGCACAGTGTACCGGCAAATGAATCATCAACGGCTAACACACAGAGGGCAAGTAGTCTTAAAGTGCCTTCCGAAAGCACACGAGAAGAGTATTTACAGCCGTCCGTGTCCTCAACTGTAAGTACAAGCCTTTTATTTTCTTCATCGCGAACCACATCAACATTTACATAATTTGGCAGAAACTTTTCCAACATACGTGAGACCGCAATCACATTGTATGGGTCACGCTGTTTTAGACCCATCAATACACCTGCAATATTGTTGCCAGAAGGAGTGAGTACACCACTATTTACCGTGTCTTTCATTGGTGTGCGCAATTCTGTGGGATTGAGGTGTAGAAAACGCCAGTGTTTCATTTCCTTTTTTGCAGCATATATGTGGGGATGCTCAATACTGTCAAACTTACTAAGCACCGTACGTTGGAGACCCGAAAGCAACAAGTGTTTCCGACTACCATCACCATCTCTAATTTCTACTGCCGGTATATCAGATAGGTCAAGTGAGGATATTATAAAAGAAGTCCGTTTTGCGCCTCGTCCACCGGGACGCCAGAGCTCCCAGTCCTTGATGTCATAGGCTTTACTCCATTCGTCATATTTCTTGGGTATAGGTGCCAGTGACTCATGTTCTATCGATATATGACCGCCCATCAAATCGTCGGTATACCGAAGCTTAAGTTCGTAGCGGAGACGTGTACATTTCAAATCAGTTTCCTGTCCCCAGGCGTCTTTTATGTGCCGGTCGACAAGCATATCAACTTTTAGGGTTATCAAGTCTGCCCGGCTACCATTACTAAAGAGGGTGAACGCTTCTTCTCCCTCACCTCGTAAGTTCTGAAATACCTCTTGAAGCGACATACCGTTGGCCAGATTGGACAACAATGAGATGGCGTCAAACAAGTTGCTCTTGCCTGAAGCATTTGTACCGGCGATTGCTGTGAATGGAGAGAAATACATCTCAAAATCACGGAATGATTTGAAGCCGTCTATGTAGAGATATGTTATCATTAAATAGCTTTCAAAAAATTAAAACGATATGGGGTGTCAAGTGTCAAGTGGCTACTTAGGTTGTAAAGTTATACAAATTCATGAGATTCTGCAAATGCTTGGCGGAAGGTAGGGGGAGTAGGGCGGTTAAAAGAAAAAGGGAGAGACACAGGTAGGGTGTACCTGTGTCTCTCCCTTTTGGTATGGGGTGAAGGTAAGGGCGTAATTAACGCTCGTTCTTCTGCATCTGCTCTTTGAGAGCCTGGAGTGCGCCGAGGTCGCCGAGAGTAGTCTTCTCGATCTGCGGAGTCACTACGGCTTCCTCCTCGTTGGCACGACGCGGTGCGCGGCGAGTAGCCTTAGCAGCGCGAGCCTCTGACTTGCTGGCGTCTTCGGCTATGCGAGAGTGGCTAAGGATGATGCGCTTGCTATCTTTGTTGAACTCGATAACCTTGAAGTTGAGCTTCTCGTCAAGCTTAGCCTGTGAGCCGTCTTCCTTAACAAGGTGCTTGGGAGTTGCGAAGCCCTCTACACCGTACTCAAGCGAGATAACGGCGCCACGGTCCATAACTTCGGTGATGGTACCTTCGTGGATAGAACCAACGGTGAAGATAGTCTCGAATACGTCCCATGGGTTGTCCTCAAGCTGCTTGTGACCGAGAGACAGACGACGGTTGTCCTTATCGATTTCGAGAACAACAACCTCGATGTCATTACCTACCTGAGTGTACTCAGAGGGGTGTTTGATCTTCTTGGTCCAAGAGAGGTCAGAGATGTGGATAAGGCCGTCTACGCCCTCTTCAATCTCAACGAATACACCGAAGTTGGTGAAGTTGCGCACCTTGGC
>CAYNUE010000095.1:0-11999 GCA_964400325.1 uncultured Sangeribacter sp.
ATCGCCTCAAAAATAACTGCGTTTTATATGTTCATTAATTTCTAAGAGCTACTTAATGAAATTATATGCAAAGTTAGACCACACAGGCGTGATATGCAATTAGAGAAGCAATAAAAAAACAGGGCCGTACTCTCTACGTCCCTGTTTCTTCCGGCAGGCCCCGATTACCAGCGTAGCCTGCCGATGGTCCTAATCCTAATTTTAACAATTTAGTTACAAGTGTTTTAATCCATAACTTTACTAATGCAACAATTAGTTACTCTAATGAAACGATTCCTAATTGGTAAGATGACGCCTAACGCGTCATCATGCGCTATATCTGTAAGGAGTCTGTCAGACTTATGAGTGATTGAGTGGAATGGCCCGTGTGATAACACTGATAGCCTATAGGTGTGACGGAGGATAGAGAGAGGTTGTTGTTCTGTAGGGATAAGGTACAGAATCTGGAGTTATGTCAGTGGAATATGAGATATTTTGAAGGTCCGTTATATTTGGGTTCTACATGAGTGCAAAATTAGTTAAAATTTCTAATTGAAGCTTATCTATAAGCCAGAAAACGACAAAAGTAAATCTCATTGTGAGATTTACTTATCGTTAACAATTGTTAATATTGCTCTAATAGGAACTTTTATAGTCTAAAAGGCTTATTTGCTTTATTCTGCTGTTTCTGGGGTTTCAGTTATCAGGGACATACTCCGTCGATGTTATGAAGCCAGTTATGAGGGGCAATTTCGGCAGTACGGTCAAGTTGACACGGAACTACAGAGACTATTTTATGCTCAAGCACATATAAGTCAGTATCGGTTGCTTCAGGCTCAAGATTGATAAGTTTACCAGTGAGCCAATAGAAAGGATGTCCGTGTGGGTCGGTGTAGTCAGCATATTCGTCACTCCAATGACTACGAGCGGCTCTTACCAATCTCATTTCGGTCGGTATACAACCTGCAGGAATATTTATATTCAGACACACACCTTCTGGTAGGCCTTCTGTAAGCATACGTTGTACAATGAAATCAACGTATGGCATAACAGGAGTGAAATCAGCATCCATGCTATGTGAAGTCAGGGAAAATCCTACCGACGGTATACCGCAAGCACAACCTTCGAAGGCTGCTCCCATAGTCCCGGAGTACATAACGTTGACTGAAGCATTCGAACCATGATTGATTCCAGAGACCAACAGGTCCGGACGTCTGTCACGACATACGGTGTGCATAGCCAATTTTATACAATCTACAGGTGTACCGTTGGTACAGTACATTTCTGACTCACCCAGGTCCGGAAGTCGTGTAAGGCGAAGGGGCGAATTGACTGTCAAGGCCATTGATTGTCCTGAACGGGCTGAGTCGGGACAGACACATATAACATGGCCGAAGCGTTGCAGACGTTCTACCAAGCATTTTACTCCTGGGGCTTGATATCCATCGTCATTACTGACAAGAATCAAAGGTTGTTTTGTAGACGCCTTAGCAGTGTTTTTATTTTTAGTCATTTCAGACTCTTTGTTAGATGCCATAATAATAAATATTTAAGTGTTGTTATCAGTGCGTCATACGACGTACGTACCTATCCCAGACAGCCCAACGGTGTGCTCCTGGCAAAGCAGCCATAAAATCAGACTGCGGATGTTCGGTGTATCGGCTACGCATGGTGCGAAAATCCTTATGGGCTTTAAGTATTGCACGCGCGTTGGCCCAATCAGCTTTGGCCACAAAAGCTCCAAAAGCTAAAGTGTCGGCCAGACGTCGCCAGAATAACATACGTCCCCGTCGGCCATCAGGAAGGTTCTTATGTAGCAACAACAGATTGTTGCGGAAGTTGAGATAGGTCTTTCTGGCATCACCGTAATTAAGTGAGGCACCTCCAAGATGAAACACCTCGCAGTCAGAAAGTGCATAGATGTTATAACCTGCCGCCTGCATACGGCAACATAGGTCTATTTCTTCCATGTGAGCAAAGAAATCAGGGTCTAGGCCACCCAGCCTACGATATAACTCGGTGCGTACCATCAAAGCTGCTCCGGAGGCCCAAGCCACTTTGGTTGGAGGTCCGTCATATTGTCCTTTATCCTGTTCTACTGCATCGAATAGACGCCCACGACAATAGGGATAACCGAGACGGTCAAGCAAACCACCGGCGGCACCGGCATATTCGAAACAGTCACGCTGTCGTAATGACTTTATTTTTGGCTGACAAGCTCCAGCGAGTTTATCTGACTGCATGAATGTCAATAAGGGTTTCCACCATCCTTCAGTGACCTCGACATCGGAATTAAGTAGTACAGTAAACGGCGTATTAATTTGAGCTATAGCACGGTTATAGCCTTCCGCAAATCCATAGTTTTTGTCTAACTCTATGATACGAATCTCTGGGAAATGGGTTCGCATCCAATTTACGGAGTCATCGGTTGAACCATTATCCGCTACAATCAGTTCGACTTCATTGCCAGTTGTATAACGTACAGCTGTCGGTAGAAACTGTTCGAGCAGCTTAAGGCCATTCCAGTTGAGTATTATAACTGATAGTTGTTTCATAATTAGCTACTCAGAGGCAAGTAGCCTCAATAGTATCAGGTTCATTCTCAGTGATACGATTAAGTCTAACCATTCCGACGGTATTAACCAGTTCCGGACGTAGGGGAGCTGCTACGCGCAAATAATTATCTGTCAAGCCATGCATAGTTATTCCATCAGCACTGCCTTCCCATAGCACCGGACGTGACAGACCAAGCTGAGAGGTCATAAATTCATGTAGCTTTTTATCAGATAACTCTGTAAGAGCTTTGACTCGTAGATGTTTGTCATGCTGGCTGACAGGGTTGGCAAGATGTAATGCTGACGTTCCAGGCCGTTCAGAGTAAGGGAATACATGAAAACGTGTGGCAGGCAGTGAAGCTGCAAAATCAAAGCTTTGTTGCCATTCTATGGGTGTTTCGCCTCGTGCACCAGCTATAATATCAACACCTATAAAAGCGTCTGGAATACGTTTACGGATATATTCGAGTCTGTGACGAAACAACGCTGTGTCGTAACGTCGGTTCATGAGACGCAGTACTGTATCGGAACCGGACTGCAACGGGATATGAAAGTGAGGCATGAACGCACGTGCTTCCTCAGCTATCCAATCTATAATTTCATCAGTAAGAAGATTAGGTTCTATTGATGAAATACGGTAGCGTTCGATACCTTCAACAGCATCGAGGCGTTTCAATAGGTCAAAGAAGTTTTCACCGGAGTCTCGTCCAAACTCACCTATGTTTACACCTGTTATCACAATCTCACGCCCTCCTTCTGTTGCCGCTTGACGTGCAAGATTTACCAATTCGTCGATACGGCCTGAGCGTGACCGTCCACGAGCATAGGGTATAGTACAGTATGTGCAGAAATAATCACAACCGTCCTGTACCTTTAGAAAATAACGTGTTCTGTCACCACGTTCACATGAATGTCTAAAGGCCTTTATATCGCGTGTAGGTGTTACCTCGACAGTTTTATGTTTTTCAGAACGCCAACGGTCTATGTAATCCGCTATAAGTAATTTTTGGTCGGAACCGAGTACTATATCGACTCCCGAAAGCGCAGATACTTCCTCAGGCTTAAGTTGTGCATAACAGCCTGTCACCACAATAGTAGAGTTTGGATAACGTGTGGCAAGACGACGTATAAGCTGGCGTCCTTTTTTGTCAGCCATCTCAGTAACCGAACAGGTATTGACTACACATATATCAGGCGTCTCACCGGTAGCGGCACGTACTATGCCACGCTCGGCCAGAAGTTTGCCTATAGTCGATGATTCAGCAAAATTGAGTTTACACCCAAGTGTAAAATAAGCTGCTTTTAGAATATCCGAATTATCAGTCATAGCGCAAAATTAATCAATAAAGATGGGGTATATGGCTTAAAAAAGGTTAAAAAAGCTTGACATGAAATAATGGTTTTATTATCTTTGCAGTCCGCAGACACTAACTGTGCTTTATAGTCATTAGCAGACAATATCTGAAAAGTGACGAAGCTGTAGGTCTGAAATCAAACAAATTCCCGTCGCGTTGCGCGAGTCGCTCCGGACGTAATTGCCTCATCACGAGATGAAAGGAAGAAAAGAGGTAAAAATATCTTATTGGGCTGCTCATCTCACCACAATAGTGAGTGTGACGTTGGTACTTCTTATAATCGGTGTTATAGCTTTGACCTCGATTGGTGCTGCCGTTGAGACCCAGAGACTTAAGGAAAAAATAGAAATAAGCGTGGTCATGGCCGATAGTGTTTCGGACGACCGCGCTGCCACTGTATGTACCTATATTGAGTCGAAGCCTTATGCTCTTGACACGCATCTGATTACTCGTCAGGAGGCTCTTGATGCATGGACAGCCGAGACAGGTGAAGATTTGCAGGCATTGTTTGGTGTCAATCCGTTGAGCCCTGAGGTTGTGTTCCGTCTGCGCGCCGAACACACTGCTCCTGACTCTATAGCGGCTATAGCTGCACAGCTTGAAACGCTCCCGCAGGTCGAGAGTGTAGCTGTGCCGGATTCAGAGATGGTAAATCGTATGAATCACAATATAGAGAAGGCCACTTGGATTCTGGCTGCTATAGCAGTGGTACTGATAATAATATCTTTTGTACTCATTAATAATACTGTTCATCTGGCTGTTTATGCACGTCGCTTTACCATACATACTATGCAGTTGGTAGGTGCGACTAACGGTTTTATACGTCGGCCTTATATACGTAATAATCTCTTGTCAGGTGTGCTGTCAGGTTGTATAGCTACTGGTTTACTGGCCTTAGGTATGGTTTTGTCAGCTTCTACAGCTATTAATCTTGTCACCCTTATAGGTTGGATACCTTTTGGCATAGTAGGCGGAGGTCTTATAGTATTAGGTGCCTTGCTCTGCGGTCTGTCAGCCGGTATTGCTACGTCACGTTATCTGCATAAGGATTACGACCAGCTATTTAAGTAAAGCCTTACAGCAAACACGATCAATAATAAATTAAACATGTCATATACGACCCCAACCAACGAATCCGCGCCGCTACAGCATGTTAGTGAGCGTGAGAAACCCTTTACCAAAACTAACTTTCTACTTATGGGCTTGTGCCTGTTGCTTATAATTCTGGGCTTTGCTCTTATGAGTGGCGGTGGCAGTAGTGTGGAGGGGGGCTATAATCCCGACATCTTCAGTACACGCCGTATAGTGGTAGGCCCTACTATAGCTTTCTTAGGTTTTCTACTGATGGCATTTGCTATAGTATGGCAGCCTAAACGTCTGCGCAAAAAAGAAACATATAAAGATAAAGCTAACGAAGAATAAAAATGGAATGGATTGACGCCCTTATACTTGGTATAGTGCAGGGCCTTTCAGAGTATCTGCCGATAAGTTCAAGTGGGCATCTTGAGATTTTCCGTCAGATTCTCGGTGTGAATCTCCCTTCGGACAAAGTACTGGAATTCGATATACTTCTACATGCTGCTACGGTGCTTTCGACCATAGTGGTGCTTTGGCCAATGTTTGCTAATCTGTGTCGTAGTTTCTTTACTTTCAAGCGTGATGCAGACTTCTACTATGTATGTAAGCTATTGTTGTCATGTATACCTATAGGTATTGTAGGTATATGTTTCAAGGATTATGTAGAGGAGTTTTTTGGCAATGGTCTCAGTATGGTAGGTGTTTGTCTTCTGATAACTGCCTGTCTTTTGGCTTTTGCACATTATACTGGTATGAAGGAAGCACGTAACAGCAAGGGTATGGTTTCTGCCTCACGTGGTCGTGACATAACCTGGTTAGATGCCTTCATAATAGGTTGTGCTCAGTCAGTGGCGGTACTTCCGGGTCTAAGTCGTTCAGGCACTACTATAGCCACAGGTATAATCATAGGTGACAAACGTAGTCAAGTAGCCCAGTTCTCATTTCTAATGGTTATAATACCTATATTAGGTGAGGCATTGCTTGATTTAAAGGATATGTTGAGCAGTCCGGCAGCCGAACATGCGGCCAATGTCGGTATCGGGTCCATGGCCATAGGCTTCTTTGCATCTTTCATAGTAGGTTGTTGTGCTTGCAAGTGGATGATAAATCTTGTTAAGAAAGGTAAACTCATCTGGTTCTCATTCTACTGTATAGCTGCCGGCCTGTTGTGTCTGTTGTGGCATTGATATTATACAAGAAATTAATACGCTATTTTTGGAGCGTTACAAACTCACTTAACGGTTTCAATAACATTGGACTTTATAAGCGGAGAAATAATAGGCATCGATAAGCCTTTAGGTTGGACATCATTCGATGCTGTCAAAAGAGTGCGGGGGGCTATACAACGCCGTCTGCGTCTGCGACGATTTAAAGTAGGTCATGCTGGTACTCTTGATCCCTTGGCTACTGGTGTACTGATAGTATGTACGGGACGTGCTACACGTTCCATAGAAGCTCTCCAGAATGATGATAAAGAGTATGTGGCTCGTGTGCGTCTCGGTGCCACGACGCCAAGTTTCGATTTGGAGACAGAGATAGATAGCGAGCGGCCATGGGAACACATCACTCTAACAGATGTGGAAAATATATTACCCTCGTTCAGAGGCCGCATTATGCAAGTGCCTCCGGTGTTTTCAGCAGTCAAAGTCGATGGTAAACGTGCTTATAGTTTGGCACGTAAGGGCCATGACGTGGAACTGAAACCTAAAGCCCTTGAGATTTCTGAATTGGAATTAATCGCCTTTGAGCCTCCTTACCTTACGGTACGTGTGGTTTGTAGTAAGGGTACCTATATACGTGCCCTTGCCCGTGACGTGGGTGAGGCTTTAGGTTGTGGCGCTCATTTGGTATCACTTCGCCGTACACGTGTCGGCAATATTAAGGTAACTGATTGTCTAACGGTAGATCAGGCTGTAGAACGTATATTGAATGGTCCTGTAACTTTTCCAGACGATTACCGGTTGCCTGAATCCACGACCGAAATTTAATAAAATAAATAACCCTAAACCAGTGCGCCTTGTACCGGTTTCAGTAATCTTCGAAGCCAAGGACAGGGCGGCAACAATTCAGTCAAACAATCTGACCGAAACAATATGAAATTATCACAGTTCAAGTTTAAGCTTCCAGCCGATCTTATTGCACAGTATCCGTCTGAAAACCGTGATGAGTGTCGTCTGATGGTAGTCAACTCCCGTACCGGTGAGATATCTCATCATATTTTCAAAGATGTAATCAACTATTTTGAAGAGGGAGATGTGATGATCTTCAATGACACCAAGGTATTTCCTGCCCGTCTCTATGGTAACAAAGAGAAAACGGGTGCGTGTATTGAGGTGTTTTTGCTGCGTGAGCTAAACGTTGAGAATAAGTTCTGGGATGTGCTGGTAGAGCCTGCACGTAAGATACGCATAGGTAACAAGCTTTATTTCGGTGCCGATGAATCAATGGTAGCCGAAGTCATAGACAACACTACTTCACGTGGACGTACGCTACGTTTTCTATACGATGGTCCTCATGATGAATTTAAGGCTGCCCTTTATGCGATGGGAGAGACTCCACTTCCTGACTATATTACCCGTCCGGCTGAGCCTGAAGATGCTGAACGTTATCAGTGTATATTTGCCAGCAAGGAGGGAGCAGTCATGGCACCGGCTGCTGGTATGCACTTTAGTCGTGAGCTACTGAAGCGTCTTGAAATCAAGGGTGTGGAACGAGGCTTCCTTACTTTGCATAGTGGCAGAGGTAACTTCAAGGATATTGATGTGGAAGATCTTACCAAGCACCGTATGGATAGCGAGGAGATGATAGTAGACAGTGACCTTGTGGACATGGTCAACGCTGCTAAAGACCGTAACTCAAGTGTGTGTGCTGTAGGTACGTCAGTGTTACGTGCCGTAGCCAGTTCGGTGTGTATGAATGGTCATCTTATGACTTATTCAGGGTGGACCAATAAGTTTATCTTCCCTCCATACGACTTCACTGTCTGCAATTCGCTTATATCCAACTTCCACATGCCTCTGAGCACCATGCTTATGATGGTGGCTGCTTTCGGAGGTTATAAACTTATTATGGAAGCTTATGATGTAGCCGTGAAGGAACGTTATAATTTCGGCGCCTATGGTGACGCCATGTTGGTGCTACGATGACTAAAATATCATCGCGTCCTGATGTAGTGGGTCATGCCATATCAGCACTACGTTTCCCACTTATTTTAGGCGTGATACTGATACATTGCAATCTTTTGCCCTCGCTTGACACATACGGTGCCGAGCGAGGGCTTACTGCATGGGGATATGGTATCATTGAGTTGTTAAGTGGCATTATGGCACGAGCCTGTGTACCGTTATTTTTTATTTTAGCCGGTTATCTATATTTTCGTGGTATGGATAGTCTGACTCCTTCTATATGGTGGCGTAAGACTCGACGTCGTATAATGAGTTTAGTGGTGCCTTATATTTTATGGAACTTGTTAGGGCTCTGTACTTTTTTACTTAAGCGTTATTTGGGAACTGAAGCTGGGTTTGGACAATATTCAGATATAATTTTATCCCCGGCTACTATTTTAGCTGGTTTTTGGTCTATACCTCAGACATCTTATCCTTATGATTTTGTGTTGTGGTTCGTGCGTGATCTTATTGTAGTAGCCATATTTCTTGTACCTTTGGTATGGGTTATGACACTGGGAAAAATATGGGTATTCATTATCTCTACTGTTGCTATGATGTTGTGGGGCAGTGGCATGATGTATATTGACGGATGGTATTATTTTTATGCCGGTGCTTATATTGCTGTGACAAGGGTTGATTTTACGTGGCTTGGAAAATACGCATGGCTTTTGACAGGTATATGGATTGTGCTTTCACTTTCTATGATGTGTAGTCCTGATGACGAATGGTGGAGTAGAGGAATAGGTTTTTTATGTCAATGCAGTGGCGCGGTAGCTATGACGGCCTTAGCTTTGTTTTATGTGGAACGAGGCGGTAAGGCTAATGTTAGGCTTGAAAACAGCTCTTTCTTTGTCTACGCCTGTCATGGCCTTTATAGCTCAGTGGTAATGAGGTTTTTACTTGGTTATTTTCATCCTTGTCAAAATCTGACTGTACTGGCTGTTTATACTATGGATTTTATAGTTCTCTTGGGCGTTAGTCTTCTTATCTATACGTTATGTCGTAGATATTTTCCGTCAGTGACTTCATTATTTACTGGTGGACGCTCATAAACAGTTCTTGGAAATTATAGTATTATATAAAAATCCCGGTAACTCCTTCTAAAGGAGTCATCGGGATAAAGAAAAAAGATTAGGTGTCTCGCGACAACTAATCCTCTAACCTTAAATCTAATACCATGAAAAACACGGTGCAAAATTAATACATAAAATCGGCTGGAAAAAATTTTTTGGCAAAAAAATGCACTGTATTAGTGCAGTTTAACGCTTGTTAAACATTTGTAAAATAATGCATAACGGTAGTCTTAACAGACAAATGTAAAGTGTAAAAGCTGTTGAATGGGATTTAAAGGTGAAATGTTAGACTGCTTAGGGCTTTTAAATGTTTATAAGATGACAAATGTCTAAATTTCATTATTTTTATCCGAAAAGATTTTAAAGGCTGTTTATTCTTGTCAACTGAACATGTCAGTAAGTATGTCAGGAGATTTTAAACCTGTCATGCCGGGCAAATGCAGTGCATAGTAGTCGAGCAGGCGTCTTAATAGTAATCGACGTTGTGCAGCATTAAATCGGAAGTGTGTGTAGTTTGCAAAATTCATACGACTTATAAGCGGTACAAAAACGGTCTCTTCAGGGGGAAGAAAGTTATTATGTAATGGTCGTGAGGGTGTAAGTATGCCCCCTTGCATATCAAACCAACTTCCCGCTTGGGCTCCGTTAAGATCAGGCTGTATACCCATAAAGGACAGAAGTGTAATGAGTAAAGTGAGATGGAAATTACCTATGCCACGTTCGGAAGCATTAAACACACTTATGGCATTGGCCACATAATTCCACAGGTTCGTGTCGGGTGGGGAGGTGCGTAGAAGATGATTAAGAAATTCGCTGATGAACATTGCTACAGATGCTTTGAGAGGATTAAATCTCAAGGAGTCAGTTAGTAGCAAGGGTTGAAATGAACCGAGTTGTTGTAGTTCACGGTTTGCCTTAAAATTGACTTCTGTTTCGATTATGGCTAAATGGTGCAATCTCGCTTGTTTTAGACGTGCCGAGCGTCCTGAACCTGCTGCAGAGAGGAATGCAACCCTTCCGCGTTGGCGCGTGAAGAGTGTCACCACGTTATGGCGGTCATTATGACGACGTATATCTATTACGATACCTTGAATCTTTTCCAGCATAGGCTTTACGAATATATGGTAGAGTTATTACTTTCTGTGATTATAGAGCGTAGCAACTGATGACTAAAACGACAGCGCATACAATTGCGTTTGTCACAATATTCGCGTCGAAGTTGCAAGAGTGCTTGCGAAGTAGCAGCTGATTTGACAGGCATTCCTACTGTTTGCCAACGGCGTATGATAGTGTTTTGTTCTGGAGGTAGAGCATCAAGAAGGTCAAGTGCGCATTCAGCCATATCCGGATTGCCTATATGCATACCATAGGCATAGTAAAGTGGTGCCACAGCATTAATCATAAGCAGCCGTATCGAAGCTGTTGAAAGGCGTGCAGGTACTTGTGACTCTTCGCTATCAAAGGATTGGTGTGACGCCCAATATCCTTCGAGTTTCCAGTCGAACAGCGGAGTGAGAAGTTCTGGGTCGCCTTTACAATCGAGCAGTGTGCGTAATAGAGCGAATCCACCTTCACAGGCCTTAGCCAACATGGCAAGACGTCGGTGAGGCATATTCTGCGGACGTGTACGTGCGTACTTACACATATCGCTACGTATAGGTCGCAGGCCATATTTGCGTGCTAAGAAATAGTACTCCCGACATAATAATTGGTAGTATTCGTCCAAAATGTGTTTTGAGGTATCGAGTAGGGCAGCTTGTCCAAATAGAAGAGCCTCAAGCTGTAAGGGATTATCACTGTGTCGTGCCATAATGCGTAATGGTAACGATAGGGCCGTAAGCTCAAAAGGATCACCATTGAGTCCAAATCCCATAGCTCGTGCCAATATGACGAAACATGTCTGTTGCCAATCGTTGCCGGTAAGAGCAAATATTCGCATTACGTTTGAAGCACGTGTCTGTATACGCTCTATGGCAAGTGTTTCAAGCCAGTCAGTTACAGTTAACGGAGGTAAAGTATGGAGACTATGTTCACATCGTACTGCGTCAAGATCTGTATGCAAGCGTGAGTAAGTAGAATAGAGTTTCGGAGGTAAAATAACCTCAACCTGTGGAATGATTGAGCCGTCACGCCGTTTGATTTTACAGTCAGACGATGCTACAACATGTAAAATAATCGAATCGTATGCTATATCTTTATCATGACCGTGCCGGAACCAGTCGGACGCTTTGATATGAATTTCGACATTACCAGCCCACTCTTCTGCACCTATAATATTTATCTTTGAATTAAAAAAGTCAGGTCCAGCATCATTATTAGGTGTTCCTGGGTCTATAACTTCTACACGACGTCCGTCAGGCAGACGTAAACGACTGCCGAACATACGATATTTCCAGAGATAATGGTATAAACGTTCCATAATATGCTTAAGGGGCGTTTAGTTATGAAAGAGCGCAAAATTAACTAAAATACCTCTAATACGCAGTAGAAAAATCTCTGAGAAGACTGGAGATAAAGATAGTTAGGTGTTAAAAATATTTAAAAACCATAGATTGGTCAGTTAAAAATGTTGATAGAGCCAAAAAAATAGGTTATCTTTGCAGAGTGTTTTTCATAGTATTAAATTAAGATTAAGGTTTCAGTCTGCTGCTTTGTGAAAAGCGACAGACTTTTTTTTCTGAGTAGTTACTTATCTTAATACTTGATAATTGACTCATTACCTCTCTTCTTGTTACCTAGTCACGTCAAGATGCCAATGCAGGTTGTTCTCGATTCCCCAGTGAGCGCGTATGC
>CAYNUE010000096.1:0-11985 GCA_964400325.1 uncultured Sangeribacter sp.
TATTAAGTCATTACATTAACTTTTGAATCAAGTACAGTTTGCTTCGGTCAGCCTTTCTCAGCCTTTAATGTCCCACGGAACGAGTTAATCTATTAGATTTATGTTTAACTTTGTTATGCATTATGGATTTGCTGCCATGAGTTTTGACAAAAAACGGAAGAAATCTTTAGCAAGATAAGCAAATATTGGATAAATCACTATTGTTCAATTGTTTGTTTTTTGCCAAGTATTTAAGTCTGCTAATTTAAGGAATAAAAGAATATGGCTAATAAAAAGACAATCGTTATAGATTTAGATAATAGTCTATATGCTCATGGTTTCGAAAGTGAGCAACAGATACATCAAGAGGATTTAGATAATACGTTAGACATTATCCGTAAGCAATTACAACAAATCGATGTGCAAGAAGACCGGGATGTTTTCTTGCTTCATCGCTATCGCACAATCGGAGTGTTTGGTGATAGAGGATCTGGTAAAACGTCTTTTATGATAAGTCTGTTGAACAAGTGTAAGAATGAACTGGGGAAAGAGGTTGAAGTGCTAAGAATGATAGATCCTACGCTGGTAGAGCATAAGAAGCCTATTGCTCTTTGTGTTATCTCTATGATACAACAGAAAGTAGAACCGATTCTACGTTCGAAAGAATGTTCAACTACAGGGACAGCATACGAACAAAAAAGGATGTGGGACAAGGTGCTGACCCAAATCTCGAAGGGCATATTTGCCATAGATAATGTTGGTAAGGATTATGACAATTCATTATGGCAGGATGAGTCATACATAATGCACACAGGATTGACTAAGGTAAATGACGCAAATGAATTTGAGCCCAATCTGAGGGAAATGATTAAAATGGCGTTAGAAATTCTTGAAAAGAAGGCATTTGTGCTAGCATTCGATGATGTGGATGTAGATGTGGAACAGGGATGGAGTGTACTTGAATCACTGAGAAGGTATTTGTCGGACACAAGAATTATCTCCATTGTCAGTGGCAACATTAAGCTATATGGTTCACTGGTGCGGTATGAACTGTGTAAGAATTTAAAAATGCCTAATAGCCTTGCCCGTGGATTAATGACTAATGAATTGGAAAGTCAGTATATGCTTAAACTGCTGAATCCCTCTAACAGAATAAATCTGCTTTCTTTAAGTCAACTCTTACAGAATCCCGAAAACTCCGTGAAAGTAAAAGCGGGAGATATCGATAATGAACTAGTATCACAATACAGGAATATTCTATCCAGTTTTGGAATTATTGACACATCTTCTCAAAATATATTCAAGGATTTTCTTCTGTCCATGTCCTTGCGTTCGCAGATTCATTTCCTAAAGGATGCTTGCATGGAAAAGAGTAGCAATCCTCCATTGGATGTATTCACATCCAGACTCTATGCTTATGGTATTGATATCGCAGCATTGAGTGCGAACATGCAGATACTGAATATCTCGGTGTTGGAGTATCTTAACAAGAATATGAATCTGCCGGATTGTTACTTATTAATGCCAACGCTACCTGACAAAGATGTAAACAGCAACTTCATGGCCCTGACCTTATTGGAGTGTTGGCATTTGAAGTCAAATCCATTCCTTGTATTTGACTATATGCTACGAATCGGGTATATTAGGAATGTCATTCTGCCTTTGGAAACGGGAGACTTGACGATAAAACTTTGCAAATATGCGGGATGGAACCAGTTAATGTCATTGAAAAACAACATTGGTTTGACGATGGCATACATAGCAGGCAAAGAATTGGGAAGCATGAAAGAACATATATCCTTGTTTGCTATGGAGGGAAAAACAAAACAAGCCAAGGAGACGCAGTTGAATGCTTTGGACAATGTGCTAAAGGAGGAAAAGAATCCATTTGTTAGATTAATGGCGATGTTTCCCTTTATACGTATTACACACAACAAGAACAATGAAAGCAGAAGCTATTATTCGTTGATGGCTCTGCTGGCTGTAATTGGTGATATGCTGAAATGTGTGGATGTGAATGAGATGATAGGGCGTATCAATGACCTAAAGTTATTCCGCAGTTATCAGATGCCAAAAGATGAGGATTACTATGGAGAGGATGTAATAATAGATGGAGAAGATTTTGGAGTTGAAATCAGTCAAACTGAAATTTCGAAGTTAGCTGAATTGATGTTTCAATGGAAAGACGCCTACCATAATTGTATGCTTCCTCCATACGCTTTGGGGAGAATCATGACCCGTCTATACACCTCTTTATCAAATGTTATTGTGAATTCTGTTGGTCAGATGATGAATATCATGGTAGTCAACCTCTTCAATGCCTGTTTAATTGAAGAAACAAAAGTAAGGAAGTCTACTCAAGAACAAGGCGCGATTAATAACAGCAACCTGAGATCTGAAACGAGATATTTTAAGGACAACTTAGGGAAAACTGATATTGTGAATAACTTAGCCTTTACCAAATGGATGATGTCTTGCCCTATGATGAATTGCTTCCTTGATGAAGAAACATATGGAAAGATGCAAGACTTTGTGGCGGAAGAGCTCAAGACTGACAGAAAGTTATACCCTGTGTATGAATTACTTTGCAAGATAAATAGCAAAGATGACGATAACCAGAAACCTTCTTTTTCAGGTGAAAAGGTGGAAGGATGGATAAAAACGAGGAATATTCTGCGACAGCATAGTATCGATGACAGTACAATACAGGAAAAGATTATTAAAGAAGAGGATATTGACAAAGCAACTAATTATATTAAGTCAATAGGTATTTTCGGTAATGTCTATCAAAGCTCCGTTAAGTCGTTTAAGGAAAACTACCGATGTGAAGCACCGACTGTAGAAGTCATCACTCCGAGCTCTGAAGAATTACACGAATAACGCATTATATGAAAAGTGATTCTTATCTCCGGTTTTTGCTGTCAGATAATTACTCGTTGAGAAAATACTATAGAGAACGAGCAGCAGTCGATCTACAAGATGTAAGACGGTATATGTTGTTGAAGATACGAGAACTTGGATATAATGTTCCAGACCATTACTATCGATTGGGAACAGAATTCTCGTTTTCGGGTATTGATGAATTAAGCAAACTATTCACGATAGGGTTACCCAAACTGGTTGACGAGTTTCTTGTGATAAAAAAAGGTCAGGTATTTGTGAAAGGTGAACAAATGAACGAATGGCAGTTGCTGCTACCACAGATACCGCCCTTGTTGTTGGTTACAATGAAAATTTGGAAAGAGTCAGGACCAATTTTCGGAGATGTTGTAGACTTTGCATATCGTTATTTGTTACCTTCTGTAAAAAATACAGCAATACCCTCTCCTTGGCTTCCTGAAATGGAAACATTGAGGAAAGAAAATCACGGTTTTGATGATTTACATATCCATCTGAACGGTGCTGTAGAAACAGATTTAGCATGGCATGACTTCTTGCGCTATCCAGAAGTGGTATATCAAGACATATGTAAAGCTTGTCATAATGACAAGGTGAAAGAACAGTTTGAACAACTTACAGATATATCCAACCCAATAGAGTTTTACCATCTTTTTTGTATAGCAGGGAGGATTAGGGAATGGCTTTTCCATAAGGTAATGAACGGTAATGACATCTATGGTTTAGGATCTTTTGAAAACCTCCTGTCTGGATTTATCGAAAAGAGAGAGAGATTTAAGGAGCATCCTGTCAAACCGATTCTGGGGAATAGTGCTTCACCATTGATATTAGAAGGGTTGCTCTATGTTAAGACTTTGGATTATTTGGCCGCATGGCCTCACGATGAAGTTGTTGCTGGAACATTTCATTACTATTTGCTAATATTAGGTGTATGCAACAGGCTATTGGTACAGCAGACAGACTCATTTGGTTTTGAGCAGTTCCAGAAATACACCTCAAATAATTTCAGGGAATTCAGTGAACAGACTTATCCACAGCGTTTCATGCAACTGGCAGGAAATGACCTGCAGAACATTCGTCATATTGAAGGTCGATTTTCTCCCAAAACATCTGTTGACGATAATACGGCTATCATCAATAAAATCGTTGATGGACATAACCGGTTAAACCAAAATCAAATTACAGATGGAATTCCCTCATCAACCTTATCGTTGGTTGCTCATTTCATAAAAAGAAATGAACACCACAAAGGAGACATCAGATTCTCTAAGTTACGTAAAGATATAGACAAAAGAACCGACGCGCTAATCGCATTGATGAACACCAACTCTTCTTATGCGAAGTTGATAGCAGGAGTTGATGTAGCAGCCAGTGAGTTTGACACACCACCCGTGGTTCACGCTTTAAATGTCGATGAGGTTATTGAGATTGCTGCGATTGTTAATAAGGAATATAATATTTTTAAATGGCAGTTATTTCAATATATGCCAATTGGTCCGAGAGGATATGCTATGAGAGGTACTTATGGTATTAATAACGATACTTTTGAAAATGTAAAACGTAAATTATTATCATTACACTTTCGTGCATCTTTAGAGATGGAATTTAAGTCGGTTTCTGATAGAGTTAATAAATATATACTTTTAGGTAGTGATGGATATATTTGGCTTCCGAAATTGAATGAAGAAAGAACGATTATAGGGCATATTGATGATATTGGGTTAATTGAAAAAATAGAAAATATAAAAGATTATGAAAAAATATAGGTTTATTGACGGATCTGAAATCGTCGTAAACGATAATACATGCAGGGGCTGTTTTTTAGAAAATGAAGAAAATTTACCTATAGAAATTCTACCTATATGGCACAATGATTTTTTTGTTATTAGACAAGATGCTGAGATTCCGATGCCTGGTTTTTACATAGTATCTACTAGACAACACATTCATACTGTTGGAGACTTGTCTTATGAAAAATCTGCTGAGTTGGGTGTTATCATAAATATATTAAGAAAGACGATGTGTAAGGTATTGAAAATAGATAGGATTCATATGATACTCGAAGAACGTATAATAGAACCTCATTTACATATCTGGATGTTGCCTTTGTGGCCAAATGTTATGAAGCATAAAAATATAGATCCAAAAGTTTGGAACTCAAATATTCTTCAATATATGACTTCCTTTTCATATGAGGAGAATAAAGCAGCTATCATACAATATAACGACAAAATGAGAGCTGCATTAAAGGATGATAAAATATTGAAAAAGATTATCCACAATGCATAGTATTGTAATTACAGGTGGTTCTGGATATATAGGGAGTCATCTCGTGAATATATTTGCTAAATCAGGTTATAACGTTATCTCATTAGATAGAGTCGTTCCTACATGGGATACGCCTAATGGCGTAAAAAAATATTTGATTGATATAAGAAATTACAATGCAGTTCATTATATATTTCAGGAAATAGGTCCAATCGATTGCATTATACATTGTGCTGGGGAGCTCGGGATAAATAAATCATATCAGAATCGGAACTTATTTTATGAACAAAATATATTTATGTCTGACTCCATTTTTAATGCAGCAATACAGCACAATATAAAGTCGTTTATATTTGCATCTTCTGCTGCGGTATATGCGAGTTCTTTGAGAGCACAATCAATTTATAGCCATATCGACGATTATTTGTCTCCTTATTCGTATTCTAAGATAGTTTGCGAACAAAGATTAAAGAGTATTTCTTTATATAGTGGACTTAATTATGTTGCACTACGATATTTCAATGTAATAGGATGTGATATAAGTAATAGACTATTATATGATAGCTATATGAAGAAAGATAATATAATCCCTATAATTGTAAAATGCGCTCAAAACAATAAACCATTTATAGTAAATGGGGATAACTATGAATCTAAAGATGGTACTTGTGTACGAGATTACATTAACGTAAACGATTTGGCGAAGTTACACATTAAAGTGTACGAAGCAATGACATCGAACCGTTGGAATCCTGAATATAATGGGGTGTACAATGCCGGTTCTGGATCTGCTTATAGTATCTATGATATAGTACGTATGACCGAACAGATAACTTCAAAAAAAATAGAAATTATAATTAATAATAGAAGATTGGGCGATAATCCATATTTATGTGCTGATATAAATGAAACAATAAAACGCTTTAATTGGCTCCCTGAAACGAACGTATCTGAAACCATAAAAGAACTTTTAGTAAAGTGATAGTTTATATTTAAAATTTGTATTACTATGGCAAGAACAAAGAAAACTCCCGAAACACTCGACTCTTTCACTGAGAAATGTATGCAGCGTCCTGTTGCAACTCTTATTAAAGAATTGTTTGACACGAAAGAAGCATTGGCTAAAAGTCGCAATGAGGTTCGCGGATTGAAGATTCGTAAGGCATCCGAAGAGATAAAAGGTGAACTCAAACGGTTGCGTACAATTGAGCGTAAGTACAACAAGATTATTGACTTTGCAAAGGAAACAAAGGAATAGTAATACTTAATACCCCAATATTGCTGCTATAAGAGGAAATCCAACATTACAAAAGGATGACTTCAAGTGACAAGTCCCTGTCAGGCTATGCTTGACAGGGACTTCTTAACACATGGATCGCAGTAGTTCCTTTCGCCGCTCTTTACAGAACCTATCGTACTCCTCCTTGTCGGTTCCACTCTCAATATGCTCCTCAATGAGGTCTCCTAATTCGTTAAAACAAACCTCGTCGCTGATTAAGATTGTTTCTGTGGCGTTTTGAAGATAGACCTCGTAATAGTCCGACCCGTTAAGTGCGACAATGACATTACCTTTGTGCAATCGTCCGTTTACCTTGAATTTGAGTGCAGGCATATCTTTGTAGACGATGAATTTGTCTACATTCAGATGCATTAATTGTCATTGAAATTCGAAGAACTCATAAAAAAGCATAACTTTGCATGTAGATTAGTTAAATTATAATAAACTAGTTATGTAAACAAGTAATCGTGTCGGATATAATCAGACAATACCCATTATCAAAGTTTTATATTGATAAAGTTAATGATTTTTATCGCGTAAACAATGGAATTTGCGTGTTAAAATATACCTCACGAATATAAATAATTTTAAATCACATGAACAGGAATGATGAAAAAAATTCTGCAGACTTATTGAGCCAACGAATAATGTTGTATTTAAAAGCAACAAAGTATAGCTTTGTGCCAGTGTGGTCGTATGATATAAATATGGTTATGTTACCTGATGAAAAACTCTATCTATATTACGTTTTAAAGAATAATGAAGATATAGATAGAGAGATATCAAATGGAATAGATCTAATTTACCAACTCCGAGACAAATTAAATGATATAATAACAGACACATTGAATGATATTGATATCAATATTTCTATGTATCTACTTTCGGAGAATCCAATATCCATATCATCTCAGACTCTACATTATATTTCTTTAAAAGGCGTAGAATATGAAGAATGTGGCGTGGAAAATAACACTTTAGAAAAACTTTTCCCAAAATATCAATTAAGTGATGAGGAAGCTGAAAGTTATAAAGCCTACACTGAATATATGCAAAATGTGGCAAATTATATAGATAGGAGTATTGAAGCGCAATTGAGAGCAAAGAATGAGTATTTTAAATACTCTTCTCCTAGAATTTTAGCAAATGAGGTAAAGAAGTTCATTAAGGGACAAGATGAAGTTGTCGAGAGTGTTGCTATTCCTTTCTTTCAACATATGGAGAGTATGCACAATAATACAACTTGTGATATAAAAAACTCCTTTATAATAGTTGGGGACACCGGGACTGGGAAATCGGAAATTTTGAGACGTTATGCACAATTGTGTGATGTGCCGATAATCCGAATCAATATGGCAGATTGCACACCTAGTGCTTGGAAAGGACAACACATCCAAGATCACATCAGTTTTTATCTTAACAGTGAAGCCGATTTAAAAAAGCTAAGGTATGCCGTATTGGTTTTCAATGAATTCGATAAAATAACACACTACAATGCGACTCCAATCAGTTCAAAAGGAACAGATTGGGATATGGACATGCAGCGTGAACTACTGAGATTTTATGATAAGGGTTATGAGCTTTTGATAGAACGTCCTACACCAAGAGGTACTATTGAAACATATCATCTTCCTACTGACAATTTCCTTTTATGTTTCGATGGGGCTTTTTCTGGAATTGATAAGATTATAAAAAAAAGGATAGATGAAGCGTCCAGAACAAGAATCGGATATACCTCTTTATCCGACACCCCTAAGCCAATAAGTGCAATCTCTCAATTAAAATTTGAGGATTTGGAAAAATGGGGATATATTCCTGAACTCCTTGGAAGAATTGGCTCATTCTTCGTAATGAATCCTATGTCTGAAAACTTAATGGTAGAGGTACTTACATCTGCATCAGAAAACATTCTAGATGCTCATATTAAACAATGCGCTCGATACGGTATTTCCCTAAAATTTGAAGAAGATGCAATTCGCCATATTGCAAGGAAAGCAATGGATGTGAAGCTCGGTTTTAGAGCTGTAAAATCTATCTTAAATTATATTCTGAAACCAATATATTTCGATTGCGACAAATATAAGGGTGCAGAAATTTTAGTTGATGAGGAATTTATTAAAGATAATCGTTATTTTAAATCAAATAGCATATGAAAACGAAGGTCATACCAATTATTGCCTTATGTTGGATAGCGCAATTGCTGATAGTGTCGTGCAAGAACGGTGGTCATAACGAAGGAAGCCGTGATTCTGAAGATATCGAGGAGGCGGAGATGGAGAGTCTCGACTATTATGCGGCAACTCATTATGAACCATTGAAGTACCAAGGAAAACTTCCTGAAACACCATTCTTCAACGACTGCGAAGATATATACAACAGTTATCTCCTGGGGACGACATTGTTTTCAATAATGGAGGTGTGGTGGCGCATGGAGGAAGAACGTCCTTCGCCTGATATGATTAATGCTATTAACGCCCTCTCTGCGGAAAGTCTTAAAAATCAGGGTGTGAGAAAATCAGCAGAAGAAATGCTAAAAGCATTCAAGAATTATGTTACTGACTCTACATTGTATATGTCGACTGACAAATCAGTCATGGATGGATTGATGGATAAATATTATGCGTATCATGATTTGATTAGCAATAAATATAACATTTATTCATATGTTGACTTAGATGAAGAGGAATATTTGAAAGAAATTAACAGATTGGATGATTTGATTCCCAACTACTCGGAATTATTCCAGTTAGAAAACACTCCGGAAAATCTAAAAAAAATCTATTCCATGATAAAAGAGGAGAAAGATTTTGAAAAGAAATGCGGTTATGCCGAAATATATGCTTTTGTTGGAGGTGGTTATAATATTGACGTTAATATATTCAAAGAGATATTTGAAGAGGGGAAATATTCACACAGACTTTTCCCATTTTGGAGAATATGGCGATGTACAACACAGTTGTGTGGCGATGGCGGTGATATAGATTATGGTCCATCTACTTTTGCATATATTCCAAACGACTATTACAATAAGCGTCGTAGGCAAATTGCGTTAACAACTCTAGATTATCTAAAATCTCATCCAAAGGATAAAGTAGCAATTAATCAGTATATAATGCTTTCAGCTATGTCTAACCTAAAACGTTTTTTCACATTGGATACAGGTGAAACGGGGATAGGCAACGGCGCATTTGAAGAGCAATATTATTTGGGTTTAGGTGCTAAAGATTAAAATATCAGATATGATTCATATTCCCTTACTATAATGGATCAAGAATTCCAAATTCATCGTTTTCATAGTCCTGTTATCTTAAAGGGATATTCTTTCCGTGTTCGTTGAGATACTCCATAATGCGCACGGCTTCCTCGTGTGAAGCACGGTTGCGGTCGTCGTATCTGCGGCTTTCATCAGCCATAACCTTGATGCACTCTTTGATAAGGCGGTAAAGGCTCTGCTGGAGTGTCGGGTGCATTGTCGGGATTGCTGCCGCAAACTTTTTCGGGTCGAAACAGTAACTGTTTACTGCCGTTTCCCACTCTTTTGCGAGTTGATACTCTTTTGATTCCTGAATGTTGTCCATAATCTTAATTTTGATGTTTGACTTTTCTTTTCCCTTTTCTTGAAGCCGTTTCGGCCTCGTTGTCGGGACAAATTTTTCGAGCAATGAGCAACAGCGGAAAGAGGACGGAAAGACAAGGAAATAGACACTGGGGTGTAATGGAATACCCAAATCTTCGATTTGCGGAAGGTTGTCGTTACACCCGGATCTATTAGCGCAGCGATCCTTGGCGTCCGTCCGCACGCTGTACCTTTGCAAAGGAAAATGTCGATGACAAGGGGTGCTGAAGATATATACAGGAGAATATTAAGCGGTTGACGATTTCGGTGTTATGAATACTTTCGCTATATTTGTACCATAGATAATTTTCAATTATATGAATCTATGATAGCGATTAAGATTATATTTCTCATATGTGCTTTGTGTTATCTGTTCATACGCTTTTTTCATAGTGACCAAAAAGAAAAACACATATCTATTACTATCTACAAGGATGATAATCCCGATGCAGCTCGGAGTATCTGGTTGACGTTAAACGGCGGAGTTTTAAATATGACAGAGCAAGATATAGGTCCGTCGGTTGAATATGTTTTTGGCAATTCTTGCCATGAGCGTTATTTATCCAATATTCCAGCCAAAGCACTAAAAAAGGCAGTTGGGGTTCACTCGGATGCCGAACTGATGGAAAAACTAAAAGATATGTTCGGTACAAATTCCGGATTCGATAATTTCACCGAATTTCTGCGCAATAAAGGTATAAATTATGAATACGGTTCATATTGATACGATTATGGAAGAAATATTACAAAAGGCAATTGAATTGGCGACGGAAGCCCACAAGGGTCAGACAGACCGTGCAGGCAAACCTTATATCGGACATATTACCCGTGTAATGCAGGCTGGTAAGACAATCGAGGAACGCATGGCCGGAGTGTTGCACGATATAGTCGAAGACACGCATTGGACATTTGAAGATTTGTTGCGGGAAGGCATTCCTGCAAACGTGGTGGATGCTGTTCGTTGTTTGACTAAACTTGAAAACGAATCATACGAACATTTTATAGAACGGGCAAAGACTAATCCGATAGCAATAGCCGTCAAACTAAATGATCTGCGAGATAATATGGACATTACTCGTCTGCCGGCAATTACCGATAAGGACATAGAGCGTCTGCGAAAGTATCATCGTGCGTATTCAGAATTAAGCAAGTTGCGATAAACATAAAAAGAGAGCCGACCTTCGCAGGCAGGCTCTCTCACCACTTATGATAACCATAGAGTGTTGTCCCCAACACTTATTTGCCGGGCGGAAAATGCAACTCCACTCGCGTATGCCTGTTCGCCTCGATGGGCGTGTGGTCAGCGATACCGCCGTTGTTGACTGTATGGATCATCTCCGCCAGAATACCACATTTGAGGAGTTCGGCGACAATAAAGTCGGTTCTCGCGCCGCTTAGCGTTTTGTTGATGTCGGGTGTGCCTGTTGCGCTGTCGGCCGCACCCGCAACCGTTATCGCCAACCCATATTTCTTCGCCACACGCGCAAGTTCATCAATATTCACCAACTGCGAGGCATCCGTCAGACGGTTCGTTCCGAGCGTGAAAAAGAAATAGATGGGCGCACCGATACATTCCTCTCCGGACTCTATAAGCGAAAGATATTCCGTAAAAGAGGACTTCGTATCTGTGGTATTGCCGTAGCCTCCGGATTGTTCCGTCGCAGACTGACTGCGGTCATCGATATGTCCTCCGCCGGAGACATTACCGCTATTACCCGTACTGATGCCGGATGTACCATCGCCGCTATCAATAGCGTCATTGTAGCACACTCTTCTCCTGCCGCTCTTTGCTGTTCCTTTGTCGATGAGCGGCGAGCGACCGTCCCAATCTCTGTTCTTCAGCCGGGCGCGGAGCGAGTTCAATCCGCTGTAATCATTGCTCGGAAATAAGGCGTACTCGGCATTGTCGTTCTCGAACAGACGGCTGCACATATCGAGCAGTCCT
>CAYNUE010000097.1:0-11799 GCA_964400325.1 uncultured Sangeribacter sp.
TGATAAGTGATTGCCATAGATTTAATTTGGAGATCCCGGTTGAGGAATGCCTGGAAGGGATTAGGCCGCAGTCGGTTTGTGGTGGGGTGTGATGTCAGTGGGTCAGTAGTTAAGGCTTCGTCGATGCGTGATAATGAGGTGGTGCCGTATATGCAGGTAAGCGGTGAGGTAAAACCATATCTGAAAGGGAGTCTGTTGCGCTGGTTGTCGGTAAATTATGAGGGCGGCTATAATCTGTCGGTATTGAAAATAAGAGATGATGTGAGTAGGTATCACTCGCTAAAACAGAATTTGTTTGTAACTGTCATGGCCGATGATGCTATAACTGTCACTGTGGGGGCAGAGCATTTCTTGACTGTAGTCTCTGAAGGAAATGTGGCAAATCTTGTGCTGCTTGATGCTTCGGCTACGTGGCGTGTGAACAATAGGGTGCGCTTGTCACTGACGGCTAATAATCTGCTGGATAGGCACAGGTATGAATATGTAAGCTATGGAACATTGGCACGGTCGGAGTATAGCTTCGGGATACGCAGGCGTAATGTGCTTGCTTCGGTGCAGTACCGGTTTTGAGGACTTGCGGAGCAGAGCTCCGGGCGGAAACCAGCTTCGCGCTGCCAGAAGCTGGACTGCCTGGGGCTTGCGCACTTAGGATAAGAGATAGGGTATAGAACTTACGCGCATGTATGGAACTTATGAGTATGTACATAACTTACTCGCATGTATGGCACTTATGAGCAGGATAGGGACTTAGGATAGGAGATTGCATGTAGGGAAGGGAGAAGTGGTTTATGGGGTTGGTAGTGGGTTTTAGTGGATAAGAGCGAGGGTATGTCAGAGATTATTTGTAATTTTGCTGTGATAAGCTGAGGCCTGAAGGTATTGGGCTGAGTAGCTGATGTTTAGACAATTGTATATCTTAATCCATGAAAACAAGTTGCGAATCAAAGCTGCCTGAATTGGTGGTAATGCTGACATATAATGATTTTACGATTGAAAATGCTGATGAGGTGTTTGAACAGTGCAAAACTTCATTAGCGTCTTATTGGGGTATAAAGGAAAAGCCTCTGCCTCTCGAAAAGATGAAGGCTCTGTTTGCGAGAATGAGGGAGTGCGGTAAGACTACGGTGCTTGAAGTGGTGGGGTATAATGAAACGGAAGGTATGAGAGGAGCGGAGATAGCGGCTGAGTGTGGATGCGATATTCTTATGGGGACCAAATTTCATGAGTCGATTGCGGAGTTCTGTATGAAGCATAACATAAAGTATATGCCTTTTGTGGGTAATATAGAAGGGAGGCCGTCAGTACTTACGGGTACAATCGAGGAAATTGTGGCTGAGGTAAAGGAAGTGTTGGGTAAAGGCGCATACGGTGTTGATTTACTTGGTTACAGATATATCGGTGATGCCGTAGTTTTGAATAAGGCGGTAGTAGCTGCTGCTTCTGGACCGGTATGTATAGCTGGGAGTATAAATAGCTATAGACGTCTTGATGAGGTCAAGGCGGCAGGAGCAGCGATGTTTACTATCGGAAGTGCTTTCTTTAATAACGACTTTGGTGATGGACTTTGCCAGCAGATAGATAATGTGATAAATTACCTTGCTGAGTAAAGCCGTAGGTAAGGCTTGAAGGCGTTGGGTAATGGTGTCACTGAGGCTATTCAATTCTTTTGAGGCCGGAGGTGAGGAGATAACGTAGGTTGAGGTAGAGGAAATAGTATCTTTGCAGGTTAAATGAGTGAAGCTGGGGGAGGAGGGATTATTATAGTGAGATGAGAAAATAAGGGAGCAGAGCTCCCGGCGGAAACCAGCTTCGCGCTGGTAAAAGAATAAATGATGATATAAATAAGAAATATTATGTAAAATCATTACCGAAGCTATGATATAATTATGGTGGTAGTAACACCTTTTGTTGATAACGAATTGGTAAGGCGAGCTGAAGCTCGCGCACGGAACCAGGAGGCACGGCTGTAGCGACACGGCTGCACGGGTGGGGTACAAGCGCGGTGAGGCTATGTGCAGGCACGGTAAGGCTGTGGGCAGGCAAGGCGAGGTGAAGCTCGCACACGGAACTAGGAGGCACGATTGCGGTGCCGTAGGGGTGACAGAGTTAGCTAAAAGGCGACAGGGAGCCAGATTATAAGACTTATAAGAATTATAAGTCTTATAAGAGTTATATGATTTATAAGAGTTATAAGCTGGCTCTGTGTGCGACCTGAGGGCGTGGGTGGGAGGACGTGGGTGGCTATTTCAGGATGGCGCTGCCGATGCCGTTGGTTTGCTGGAGCTCGTTGTTTTGGTTTACTTTTTTGCCGTAGGGGATAGTGTAGGTGAGGGTGAGGCTGATGGCGCGCGAGAGTTCTGAGTGCCAGAAGTCGGAGGTCTCGGAGTAGCGGGGTGAGTTGAAGATGGAGGTTACGTAGCCGTCACGCTTGAACCAGTTGCGGAATTGTAGACTCGCTTTAAAATTGCCGGTAGCGTAGTTTAGGATTAAGCCGTATGTGCTTTTGTAGCTTGTTCGTGTTCCGTTGGACCATGCGTTCAGTTGCTTTTGTGGGGACTGATAGAAAAGCATGGCTGACCAGTTGGTACGTGAGTATTGTGCATAAACACTGGCAAAGAGGAGGTTCATTGATTGGGCATCACAGCCTGTGAGAACTACTCGTTGTGCTTGACCGTTGGCGCGAAGGGAAAGGGTGTTGTTGAGAAGGCGTAGATTGGCTGATAACCATGCGGAATAGTTATGAGCATTGCCACTGTTGATGCTGCGTCTTACAAGTCCGTCGATATGAGAGAGTGTGTAGAATTCGTAGGCTTGTTTATGGGGATTGCCTTCGTACTCTATAGTGGCAGATAATGATAACTTGTTGTTAGGGATATAATTATAGGAGGCTACGAAATCGGTGAAGAGGGTATTTCTTAAATCAGGATTACCTTGTAGCCATAGCAGTTCGTTGTTTTGTACAAGAGCGCTGTTGGCTGTCGAGGGGTGAGGATGTGAATTGCCCCACCACCCTTCGATACTGGCGGAGTGTCTGTCATTTATCTGATATTCCAGCTGGAAACCGAGACGCGGATTCCATTGTTTAAGAGTATTCACTCCGTTGACACGTCCTATTACGTAGGACACACCAACACGAGAATACAAACTGAGTCCTGCCTGCCAGTTCTGCATGTATTCGAGGAAGAGCATGTTTTCAGATGATAATAGTTTCTGCCGTCCGTCATACGACCCAATATAATCAGTGTCATAGAAGGTATTAAAGGTCATTAGAGAAGTACGGAATGTGTTGTTATAAGCAAATCTTTTCGAATATTGTAGATTAAGTGTTGGTGAGTATATTTTCTCTTTGTTATCATTTATTATAGGAGTGAGCTCGGATAACTGATAATTGGAGTAGCGTTTATTAGCACCGTAAGTAAAACCCCATGATGCTACTAATGAATTGTTTTGTGGAAGAGTAAACTGATAATAGCCTTTTATAGAAGGATACAGAGACTGCGTGGAGTTGCGCGATGTAGCCCAGGAAGTAGGTAGAATGTCTGGGTCGAACGTGACGTAGGAGGGATTATATAATATTGGGGTAGCTTTACGGCCAAAGGAGACTGTATGTTGTATGTAACTACTGTTATTCATATAGACGGCACGTAGGGTAGACCATTGTGAGTTGTTGCGCTCCAGATAATCGTGGCCTGACACAGACTGTCTTGTAATCTCATCATAGTGGTTTGCATTGAAATTCACGTCGCGGAAAGTCTGATCAGTTACAGCTTTATTTCGGTCTAAATGTGACCAGTCTACACCAAGGCTAACATCAAAAGTCCATTTCTTATATGTGAACTTAGAATATACGTTACCATTAATATTGTCTTTGGATAGAGTTTGGCCATCAGCAGTCAGTTTGGTGTAGCCACCCCATTCGTAATGCTGCATGATAAAATTGACTACATGCTGAGCACTTCCGAAACGTGGGTCTTCGGGATAGTTCAGTACTTCGACACGCAGTACATCTTCCGGACGTAAGCCTTGGAGCTCCTGTTCACTTGCCGGTGCATAATCTATAAACATAGAGACCTCTTTACCTGAAGCGGTTTTAACAGACATGCTTCCTGGTGCAATATCAAGCTGTGGTATCTGCATTTGGAGCAAGAGTCGTGTGGCATCGAGTGAAGTTTTCTTAGTCTTTTTATCTGGGATATATTCAACACCGTATTTTACTACACGCTGGGTACGTCCCTGTACTACAACTTCATCAAGTTGTACGGCAAGGCTGTCTGAGGCTACCTCATTCTTTACTGAATCTGGAATTTCAGTTTGGGCTAAAGCCTCGGTAGCTGTTAGGGCAATGCCTATTGAAGTTAGGGTTATAAATCTTTTTTTCATGTTTCAAGAAGGAGTGTGTTAGGGTTTTAGGTATTAAGGCGAGCTAAAGCTCGCACACGGAACCAGGAGGCACGGCTGTAGGGACACGGCTGCATGGGTAGGGTGCAGGCAAGGCGAGCTAAAGCTCGCACACGGAACCAGGAGGCACGGCTGTCGGAGGAGGCACGGCTGTAGGTAGTGCGGCTGTGGGAATAGGGGTAGTTGTGGCAAATTTACGGTAGTAACCATGAGGCATGGTTATGGCGTCATAGCTTATCAAAACTAAAGTTTTAGATAAGAATTTGCAAACACTGTGTGTAGATTTATTAACACAATTGCAAAGTTAGGTATTTTTAACGGATTATTCTATTCATGTGTAATTTGGTTAATAAAGGGATTTGGATTATTTTTGCGCCACTAAGTATATAACCAATAAATATTATGACAACAGTAAAAAGGATAGTGGCATATCTTGATTATAGTCCTGTGTACGGTGGGGCTGAGAGGGTGCTTAATGGTATAGTAAACTATCTGGACAGACGTTTTTATAAGCCTCTGGTGATTTTTCCTTTCCCACAGGCTCATCATAGTCGCTACACATTTGCCAGAGAGGATAGGGTTTATATTTCTGATAGGGTGCGATGGTGGATGGGGCGTGAACGTTGGACGCTTCCTCCACGCGGTAGCGATGTGATGGCACGTGCGATATTTGGAATACGATTAGCTTTAATATTAAGAAAACGTGGAGTCAGAATATTGCATATCAATTTGCTACGTCGTGACTGTATGTTATGGTTGTTGCCAGTGCGAATTGTGGGTATAAAGATAGTAGGGCATTGGCGGAGCGCCTCGATTGACTGGTTACTTCCACGCAGAGTGATATGGCTGTGCAATCGTGTGGTATGTGTGTCAGATTTTAATTCTGCTATGCTCGGTGATACAGGTAAGAAAGGGAGAAGTTTGCGTGTATATGATTGTGTAGAACAGCCGTGTGCACATGAAGCTGCTGATGAACAACTTGATACACTACTGGGTAAGCTATCTTCTAATATACGTCTTATAGTGTCGGTAGGACAGTTGACTCCCTATAAAGGACATGATTTAGCTATTGAGGCATTTAGCCGTATTGCGTCACAGTATCCTGATGTTGTTCTGCTGATAGCAGGTGGAGGTAGTGAAGAAGAACGTTTACGCCTTGAGAAGATATTACGTAAAAGTGGTTTGAAAGAGGGACGTGTGCTATTACCAGGAGTTCATTTCAGTGATATGGGTGGTCTGTACCAACGGGCTGAGATAATACTATCACTTTCGCATGGTGGTGAGGCTTTTGGGCTTGTACCATACGAAGCTGCTTTAGCTGGGCGACCTTTTATTGGTGTGAACTGTGGTGCTGTATGTGAGTTTGTGCGTGACGGTGTCAATGGTCTTCTTGTACAAGATAATGATGTGGCATCTGTGGCCGAGCGTATTATCTGTCTGCTACAGGAGCCTGCCTATGGCCGTCGGTTAGCCAGTGCGTTGGCTAATGACGTAAGAGAACGTTTAAGTCCAAGAATTATGACCGGTCAACTTGAAGAGCTTTATGACTCCTTATTATAAATACCTACGTGATATTGTGGCACAGATTCGTAGGCGATTGCTTTATGCCGCACGTCATTCTATGCCACAGATGCCTTACGGTGAACGCGTTATGATAATAGCACCTCATCCTGATGATGAAACATTTGGAGCAGGAAATTATATTTGCTCTTTACTTGCTCACGGTAGTAGGGTAAAAGTTGTGGTATTATCGAGTGGAGAACGTTCGTTGGGAGATGGTTTTGATGAAGCTGAGGTAGGACGTAAACGTGAAAGTGTATGTATACAGGCTACATCTATTTTAGGACTGAGCAAGGAAGATATTGTGTTCTTACGTCAACCTGACGGACATGTACTTACAAGTGCAGATATGGTGACACAACTGCAACGTGAGATAGAGGTGTGGCAGCCTGATATGGTATTAACACCTGGATTAACTGAAGTTTGGTCTGACCATGTTAATACAGCAGATGTAGTCTTACGTATTATGTCAGATAAGTATAGAGTATACCACTATTGGATATGGACATGGTATTATAATAAATGGCCAATATACGGACAAGGTAGTTATTGTCATCATGGTAGGACATATAGGAATTTAAAGAATATGGGTGTTGATGTGTATTTAAATTCTTTTACGCAGGACGGTGTTCATTTGATTGGTGAATTGCCACGACAGCTTTTAAATAGTATAAGGCAAGACGATGAATTATTTTGTTTAATGACCGTAGATAAAAAATAAAATCACAATAATGTTTATATTGAGATTATATGTGGCAATTTACTATACTGACCGACTATGACTTTATATTCTCTAATGACCATCTTAACAGGTGCTTACTTCATATAGTAGACGCAGAATATTCGCATATATGTATGCATCCTGTATTATTAAATGTGTGGTATGATAGTTACAAAAGTATAAGGCAACTCAAACCGTATTGGATATGGGCTAAAGATGATGGTAGTCATAATGTAGTTATGTTCCCTTTAGTATTGTGGCGTCGTAACTTGATTAATGGTTTTGTAAGAGTCTTACTACCTATGGGTGGAAATGATTTAGATTACCATGAACCTATATTTAGGCATATACCTACTTCTGTAGAGCGTCAGGATTTTTTTGACTCAGTATTTAAAGAAATTGTTGAACGTCTATCTCCAGATGTTGTACTGTTTGATGGTATGACGGCACCCTTGAATACAGTAGGGTGGGAGATTAGTAAAATAGCTTGTCCATATTGTGACTTAACTAAATATGACAGTAAGGAATTAGTTAGGAAATTATTAGGAAAACATGGAGTAAATGAGATTGAAAGACGTTATAGACGTCTGAGACAGGAAGGAGAAATTAGATTATATCACTATAATAAGGAGAGCGTGAGTAGCTGTGAAGATTCGCTGAAACGAATGCTTGAATGTCATGCTGAACGTTGGCCAAGGGCTTTTAAAGCTCCCGGCCTCCACACTACACTTGTAAAGCGTGGTGTGGAGGCCGGGATAGTGGATTTCAGCGAACTTCGTGTCGATGGTAAACCAGTCAGTTGGTATATAGCTATGCCGTGGCGCGGTATTTATAGTCTATATATGCCAGCTTGGGAAAAGGCTTACCGAAACCGAGGAGTAGGGAAGATGCATCTTGCTATGTTGACAACTGAAGCAGCTGAGCGAGGAATGACAAGGCTGGACTTCATGCGTGGTAATGAACCGTACAAAGCGGAATGGTGTGACAGTAAAAACTATGTGTTTGACTGCAAGACACAATATTCTACGCTTCGTTCACGATTAGCAAACTTGCTTTTACGGTGGCGTTAAGAAACGAAGATTTATTTCTTCATTTCTTTTGCCCATGTATCACGTAGACCGATAGTCTTGTTGAATACAAGATGTCCAGGCTTTGAGTCAGGATCAACAGTATAATAACCTAAACGCTGGAACTGATAGTGTTCACCTGGTTGTGCACGTTCGGCAAGCCAAGGTTCGAGCATGACGTTGTCGCGTACTTTCAGTGATTCGGGATTGAGCACATCGCGGAAATCTCCGTCGTAAGCAGAGGGATCAGGCACTGCGAAAAGACGGTCGTAATCGCGCACTTCGGCACGTACGGCAGTCGGTACCGATACCCAATGGAGTGTACCTTTGACTTTACGATCACTACCCGGCATACCGCTTTTTGACTCGGGGTCATAAGTGGCGTATATTTCCTCAATCTCGCCGGCTTCGTTTTTCTTTACACCAGTGCATTTAATGATATAAGCGCCTTTGAGACGCACCTCCTTGTCAGGCGACAAACGGAAGAACTTCTTGGGAGGATTCTCCATAAAGTCTTCACGCTCTATCCAGAGTTCGCGGGTAAAAGGCATATCGTGTGTGCCAGCCGAGGGGTCTTCAGGATTGCTTTCCATCTGCATGATTTCAGTTTTGCCCTCGGGATAATCAGTGATGATAAGTTTGACGGGGTTCTGAACCACACTCACACGGGTAGCGGTCTTGTTGAGGTCATCGCGTACGCTGTGTTCGAGAAGTTCGATGTCGTTGAGCGCCTCGTAGCGAGTGTAACCTATGCGATCTATGAAGTTATGTATAGAAGAAGGAGTATAACCACGTCGACGTAGACCACAGATGGTCGGCATGCGCGGGTCGTCCCAACCGTTGACAAGACCTTCTTGAACGAGCTGGAGCAGTTTGCGCTTGCTCATGACTGTGTAAGTGAGATTGAGACGATTGAATTCAATCTGACGTGGGCAATAAGACTCATCGGCTAATTCCTTGACGAAATATTCGTAAAGAGGGCGATGAGGAACAAACTCAAGTGTACAGATAGAATGTGTCACACCCTCAAAATAGTCACTCTGGCCATGAGCATAGTCGTACATAGGGTAGACCTTCCATGTGTCACCAGTACGCCAGTGAGGTGTCTTGATAATACGGTACATGATGGGGTCACGGAAGTGCATGTTGCTATTAGCCATATCTATCTTGGCACGAAGTACCATAGAACCCTCATCAAACTCACCTTTATTCATACGCATGAACAGGTCGAGATTTTCTTCGATAGGGCGGTCACGATAAGGGCTGTTCTGTCCGGGCTGAGTAGGGGTGCCCTTCTGAGCGGCTATCTGTTCGCTGGTCTGTTCATCGACATAAGCCTTCCCTTCTTTGATAAGACGCACGGCAAGATCGAAGAGTTGTGGAAAGTAATCGCTGGCGTAATAGAGGCGGTCACCCCAATCATAACCAAGCCAATGAATGTCGCGCATGATGGCATTGACATATTCCATATCCTCTTTCTGAGGATTGGTATCGTCGAAGCGTAGATTGCATGTACCACCGAATTTCTCAGCTACACCGAAGTCCATCAAGAATGCTTTGGCATGGCCAATATGCAGGTAGCCGTTAGGTTCTGGCGGAAAACGGGTGCTGAGTCTTCCACCGTTTTTGCCGGCGGCCAGATCATCTTTGACCTCTTGTTCTACAAAATTAAGGCCACTTTCGTTGACAACGGCCTCTTCGTTAATCTGCGTCATATATAATATGTGTAAATGTTAGCTACTTAGAATCAAATTGCAAATTTAATAAGAAATCATGAATTTTACTCTATATAAGCGTAATATTTGTTAATAGTAAGGAAAAATAATAATTTATTAAGGTTGTGATAATAAATATGTTACATAAATAAAAGATAATGGGGTTGAAAAAATATGGTTAAAAACTTGCACAGTTCGCAGAAAGGTAGTAATTTTGCAGCGTCAAAAAACGGAGAGACGTTTTTCAGACATATCCGAATCGTTTTTGGTCGGTTAAGGATACTGCCTTGTGGTGTAATGGTAGCACGCAGGTTTCTGGCACCTTTAGTGAGGGTTCGAGTCCTTCCAAGGCAACACCGAAGCGTTAAGACAACGCTAAGTATCTAAAGATATATAATACTGCCTTGTGGTGTAATGGTAGCACGCAGGTTTCTGGCACCTTTAGTGAGGGTTCGAGTCCTTCCAAGGCAACACCGAGACAGGTTTTCGTACAGAGGTACGAGAACCTGTCTTCTACACGGGGATGACTGGCTTTGACAGCGTGTAGAAGCGGTAGGTAAGCATGCAGAGTTTTGGTGGCCTAAACTCTATAATCACAAGACCATCGAACTATAATTGGCGAAAATAACAACTACGCTCTCGCTGCTTGATCTGAAGTACAGTAGGATCGCTTTATTCGCCTCACAGTGAGGCGAACGAGACATCACTCCATTGCCCTGTTTCGAGACGTTTGGATAAAGTGGTGCAGAGAAAATCGAAAATAGGTGTCGACAAGTCTTGGGTCGATTCCGAAATTAAAAGGCTAAGTGCATAATTGGTTGTCGCGAGCCTGTTGTGTGACGAAAATCAATTCGTAGACTAAGCATGTAGAAAGCTTATTGATTCCGCGTTTGGACGAGGGTTCAATTCCCTCCATCTCCACTAAATATCTGCTAATCAGGTAATTACAGAAAATTAAACACCCAACCCACTCCGATTTTCGGAGTAGGTTGGGTGTTTTTTGTGAGTGGTTGGGGATATTTTCTTTATCATTTTCTTAATTTGATAGACTTTGCCAAAGGCAATGATATCGCTTTGTTGATGTCAACGAACCGAATCCGAATGCGCTTAATTTCTGTTTACAAAAAGATTTTCATATAGTGGGTCGTAATAAATTGGGTTATGCTTTATAAAATGACTAAATTTGTACTATTATTTATGACAATATGGCCTCAAAGATAAAGAGCATAATAGAGCAAACGCCTTTGAATGGAGTGGTGCTGTCATCGTGGCTTTCAGCAAATGGCCTTTCTCGGTCAGAACAGGCTAATTATGTAAAGACCGGATGGCTCAGCCGTATATGTCCCGGCTTTTACCACATATCAACGCAGTCACCAAAATTATATCCGTCATTGCTGTCTATAAGCAACCAATCGGATTTCAAATATCATATAGGGGCTCTGACGGCTCTTGAATTAAAGGGATTCTATCATTATGGTCAACTTGGAGAACCAAAAGCCTTCATATATGCTTCAGAAAAGTGGCCTAAATGTTTAGACAAAGTGAAGTGGGATATTACGCCTATTAGGCTTAAATCTGATGTTTATGAAGAACTTGGACTTACTTCAATATCTTTAGAGGGTGTTGAGGTTGCTTTATCATCACCCGAAAGAGCAATTTTTGAATATCTTGACATGATTCCGGAATTGGCAAATCCTATGGATATATTCTATATCATGGAGATGCTGACTACGCTTCGTCCACGCCTTATAAACAAATTGCTTTCTAAGGCATCAATAAAGACACGAAGATTATTCTTATTTATGGCAGAAAAGGCCAGACATCCTTGGTTTGAGGAATTGAGCCTTGATGGCGTTAATCTTGGCTCGGGCGACAGAAGCATAACGCCGGGAGGTGTATATGACAAGAAATATAAGATAGTAATACCAAAAGAATTAGTGGATTATGAATAAGATATACAGAGATAAGGTTGAATTGCTGCTAAGGGTAATCCCGGTTATATACTCCGAAGAATGCTTTGCCATGCACGGAGGTACTGCTATTAATCTGTTTGTAAATGACCTGCTGCGATATAGTGTTGACATTGACCTTACCTATTTACCTCTTGGTAGCCGCGATGAAAGTCTCAGCCATATCAACGAGGCGCTTCTACGTATCTCCGAGAAAGTAAAGACCACACTCAAAGGAGTGAGGATTATCCCAAGACTCGACATTTGCAAACTGACTTTGGAGTATAAAGGTCGACAGATCAAGATTGAAGTTAATCAGACTAAACGGGGCATCGTAGGAGGTGAGCCATTGATACTTCATCTTTCGGACAAAGCGCAAGATGATTTCG
>CAYNUE010000098.1:0-11694 GCA_964400325.1 uncultured Sangeribacter sp.
CGCCTCAAAAATAACTGCGTTTTATATGTTCATTAATTTTTAAGAGCTACTTATTATACTATAGCCAAAACAAAGACCAATGAAATTCAATGTAGCCGGAAAGGCCCTCCAGCAGCAGCTGCAGGCTGTCAGCAAAGTCATCAATTCTAAGAATGCCATGGCCATACTCGATAACTTTCTGCTTCGAGTAGAAGGCGATACGCTTTATATAACAGGCAGTGACTCTGAAAATGTGGTGACAGCATCGCTCGAAATAATGAACTCCGAGGGTGACGGAATGATAGCTGCGAGTGCCAAGATACTGCTTGACATCATCAAGGAAATATCGGCACAACCTGTTACGTTCTGTGTCAATGATAATACTTTTGAGATTGATGTGCGCTTCCTTACCGGCCACTTCAACTTCATGGGTGTAGATCCGCGTGAATATCCTACACGTACCGAACATGCGCCTGAGGCTTTGTCATTCAAAGCTGCTGCCTCTGTGGTGCAAAAGGGTATAGATAAGACTATATATGCAGTCAGCAGTGAGCAGATACGTCCTATAATGACTGGTATATTCTGGGATATCCATCCGGAGGACATAACATTCGTGAGCAGCGATACTCACAAACTTGTACGCTATATCAACAGAGAGAGTGCTCCCGGCATTGAAGCATCGTTCATTATGCCTGCGAAACCAGCAGGAATACTGCGTGGACTGCTGAACAAAGAAGACGGTGAGATAGAAGTGACTATGGATGCCAAGAGTGCTACGTTCAAGTGGGGTGTCTATGAACTGTCATGTCGTCTCATTAAAGGTACGTATCCCAATTATAACCGTGTTATACCTGCTTCAAATCCTTATAAGCTGACTGTAGACCGCAGTAGCCTTATCAACGCATTGCGTCGAGTATCACTTTTTGCCAGCAAGGCCTCAAGTCTGGTACGTATGGTGATAGGAGAGTCAGAAATCAAACTGTCATCACAAGACCTTGATTATGCAACCAAAGCAGATGAAACAGTAACAGCCGACTATCAGGGAAATCCTCTGACTATAGGTTTTAATGCTGTCTACACGATAGAAGTACTGAATAATCTGCCTGGCGACATGACACTTATAGAGCTGAGTGACCCTGCACGGCCAGGTGTGTTCCAACCTCTTGTACAGGAGGAAGGTGAGGAGATAGTTACAATCGAGATGCCTATGCAGGTACTTGAATAAGTCATGTTTCCGATAACGCACATGGAAAATAATATAGGTAAACTACGGCTTGAGCGTCCGCTGATAATATTTGACCTTGAAACTACAGGTACAAGTATAACCCATGACCGTATAGTGGAAATATCGGTCATAAAGGTTCACCCTGACGGACACCGTGAGACGCGCACGCGTCGTCTTAATCCGGAAATGCACATACCGGAAGCCAGTACTGCGGTACATCATATCACTGATGAGATGGTAGCTGCGGAACCGACCTTCCGTCAGGTAGCCAAATCATTACTCGAAATGTTTGAGGGATGTGATATAGCTGGATATAACAGTAATAAATTTGATGTTCCTCTGCTTATGGAGGAATTCGGACGTGTGGGACTTAACTTCGAGATAGCAGGACGTCGTTTTATTGACGTACAGAATATATTTCACAAGAAGGAACAACGTACACTTGTGGCCGCCTACAAATTTTATTGCGGTCGTGATCTCGCTGATGCCCATTCGGCCATGGCAGATACCGAAGCTACATACGAAGTGCTGTTAGGGCAGTTGGAACGTTATGAAGACCTTGTGCCGGAAGTAAGTTTCCTGGCTGATTTCTCGGCTTCCGGACGTAATGTTGATCTTGCAGGCCGCATTGTGCTTGATGAAAATGATGTCGAGATTTTCAATTTCGGCAAACATAAAGGTCGTCCTGTCAAAGATGTGCTGAGACGTGAACCGTCATTCTTCGATTGGATGATGCAGGGAGATTTTCCGAAGAACACTAAGGACGTGTTGCGTGGGCTGCGTTATAAGTATCTTAAGAAATAATCGCAATGACCACAGATATTAGTCTTGAACCACTCAAAGGTAAACATATAGTGCTTGGTATCACCGGTGGTATAGCTGCTTATAAGTCAGCTATATTATTACGTCTGTTGGTGAAGGCTGGTGCTGAAGTACAGGTGGTGATGACTCCGGCCGGCAAACAGATGATAACGCCTGCAACCATGGCTTCGTTATCAGGAAAGCCTGTTGTGAGCGAATTTTTCGCTGCCAATACTGGTGAGTGGCACTCACATGTGGATCTGGGCCTATGGGCAGATGTCATGATAGTGGCGCCGGCTACGGCCTGCACCATAGGAAAAATGGCTTCTGGAGTAGCTGACAACATGTTGGTGACGACTTATCTCTCGGCTAAAGAACATGTCATGATAGCTCCGGCTATGGATCTTGATATGTGGGCTCACCCTTCGACACAACGTAACATAGCTACCCTTCGTGCTGATGGAGTAGAGATAATAGAACCAGGTAGTGGGGAGTTGGCCAGTCATCTTGTAGGTAAAGGACGTATGGCAGAACCTGAGGAGATAGCGGCACGTATAGCAGCTTATTTCCGTCGTAAGCAATCAATGTGCGGACGGCATATACTTGTTACGGCAGGACCAACGTTTGAAGATATAGATCCGGTACGCTTTATCGGTAATTATTCGAGCGGTAAAATGGGTTTTGCCATAGCTGCAGAGTGTGCGGCTCGTGGTGCAGAGGTCACTCTTGTGTCCGGACCGGTATCACTGTCAACTCCGGCAGGAGTAAAACGCATAGACGTTCGTTCGGCACGCGAGATGCTTGACACCTGTCAGAAGGTATGGAAGGAGGTAGATACGGCTGTCATGGCAGCGGCTGTAGCTGACTATCGTCCATCACATTCAGCTGATAAAAAAATAAAGCGTGAAAAAGAAGGTGATATTGTCATCGAATTAATAAAAAATCCGGATATAGCCGCCACTCTTGGTGCTACCAAAGGTAAAGGACAGTTGCTTGTCGGTTTCGCACTCGAAACTGATAACGAGACAGTCAATGCACTTGACAAGATGAGACGAAAGAATCTTGATATGATAGTGCTTAATTCTTTACGTGACCCGGAAGCCGGATTTATGAAAGACACTAACAAGGTGTCGGTGATACGTGCCGATGGAGTACGTACCGATTATGATGCCAAACTTAAGACCGAGGTTGCAGTCGACATTGCTGACTGTCTTGAACACCCGGCCGACTAAAATAATAGAAATGACCATATACAACCACATAATAGCACGCATGGCTCTGGTCCTCTCAGGAACAGGAGCCATGCTGTGCATGAGTCCTGATGTCTGCGGACAGGAACTTAATTGTGTCGTTGAGGTCAATGCCCAGCAGGTTGAGAGCGGATACAAAAGCACCTTCGAGACTCTCAAAACCTCGATGGCAGAATATCTCAACGAAAACCAATGGACCAACACAACATTCTCTCCTAACGAACGTATAGATTGCCGTATATTTCTTACGGTAGGTGAGTATGACGGCGAGCGTGTCAAGGGTGATTTGCAGGTGCAGTTATCGCGTCCTGTGTACAATAGTACCTATACTACGACACTATTCAATTTTCGTGACACTAAGGTGGAATTTGACTATAAGGACGGAGACCCTCTTACGTTCACTGAAAATACCTTTGAGAATAACCTTACGGCATTACTAAATTACTATGCTTATCTATTTCTGGCCATAGACTTCGATTCATTCTCACCTCAGGGTGGCCAACCTTATTTTGATAAGGCTGCCACAGTAGTGCAGATGGCTCAGAGTAGTGGGGAAATAGGTTGGCGTACATTTGAGGATACTAAGAATCGCAGTGCTGTGCTTAGTGCCTATACTGATGGCAATATGGCACCTATAAGGCAGATGCTTTATGATTATCACCGCCGTGGGCTTGATGAGATGGTTACAAGTCCGGATAAGGGGCGTGCTAAAATCACAGAAAGCCTGAAAGCTATAGGTGAGGTATATGATGTGGCCCCTATGTCGGTAGCCTTGTCGATATTCCGCGATTCAAAACTTGATGAGCTGGTCAATATTTATTCTAAAGCTCCGCAGACAGAACGCGATGAAGTGTTCAAGCTTCTGGAGCCTATTTATCCTACTGACCGCGAACGGCTCAATAAAATCAAGAATCCCGAACAAAAATAAGGTCACTATGCTGCAACGCCTAATTATCAACAACTATGCTCTTATCGACAGACTTGATCTGACTTTCGGACATGGGTTGTCAATTATAACAGGTGAGACAGGTGCTGGCAAATCAATAATGCTCGGAGCCCTGTCGTTGTTGTTGGGTGGCCGTGCCGACACCAAGGCCATAGCGGATAAGGAAAACAAATCGATAATTGAGGCTGTTTTTGTCGGTGTTGATGATTCGGTACATCAGATAATGGATAATAACGGCCTCGACTGGTTGGACGGGGAGGTGACATTGCGACGAGAGATAACTCCAGCAGGCCGCTCACGGGCTTTTGTCAATGATACTCCAGTAACGCTACAGGTTCTGTCAGACGTCGCTACCATGTTGGTCGATATACATTCGCAACACAGTAATCAGTTGCTTGTACAGCCTATTCATCAGCAACGTCTGATTGACGCTTTTGGAGTAGAGTCAAAAGTCATTAATGATTATCGCTCTGCCTTTAGAAATTATGCCAGTATGCGTAGTCGGCTTAAGAATCTGAAAGAGGAAACGGCACGTGCGGCACAGGCACGTGAGTTACTGGAATTTCAGTTGGAACAGCTTGATAAACTCAATCCTCGCCCCGGAGAGCTTGCCAAAGTGGAACGTGAGTTCGATATGCTCAGTGATGCTGATGAGATACGCGAGCGACTTGGTAATGCTATAGGCTGGCTGAGTGGTAACGAAGGGTCGGCGCTTAATGCGCTTACTGAAGCACGCGGTGCACTTGACTATGTGGACTTCGCTGTCTTTGGAGAGCAGGTGGGAGAAGAGCTTATGGAGCGTCTAAAAGTTCTGGCTATCGAAGTAAAGGATATAGCTGAGACTCTTGAACACTATATGAATAGTGTCGAAGCAGACCCGATACGGTTGGCTAAAGTAGGAGCACGTATGAACCAGTTATATGAAGCCAATAAGCGTTTTAAGATAGCTGAAGATGATGGGCTTGTTAAACTGCGTGAACGTCTGCGCTCACAGTTTGATATCATAGTGAATGCCGACAGCAATATTGAGGAACTCGAAGCAGAGACACGGCGTCTGGGACGTGTGCTTAAAGAACAAGCTGAACGCCTCAGCGAACAGCGTCGGGCGTCGGCAGTAGCGTTCGGTAAGTTGTTAGGTGATATGGCCCGACCGCTCGGACTCAAGAATCTTGTGTTTGAAGCCAAAGTGGAGCAGGGACGTCTTAACTCAGAAGGTCAGGATACGGTAACGTTTTACTGCGCCTTCAATAAGAATCAGGAACCACAGCCTATGTCTAAAGTGGCTTCGGGAGGTGAGATGGCCCGTATGATGCTTTGCATTAAGTCTATCATGGCATCACGTATGAATTTGCCAACAGTGATATTTGATGAGATAGACACTGGTGTGTCAGGTGATATAGCTGACCGTATGGGAAGCATGATGGCCGATATGGGAAAAGAGATGCAAGTGCTCACAATCACGCATCTTCCTCAGGTGGCATCGAAGGGTACGAATCACTACAAAGTATATAAGGCAGACAATGAACTGAAAACCGTGACCTGTGTACGGCATCTCAACCAGCAGGAGAGAGTTGAAGAACTTGCACGTATGCTGGCCGGAAAAGAGATAGACACCGCTGCGCTACGAAACGCACGCTCTCTGCTACGACAGGGAAAGTGAAAGCAAATGTGGAGACACAGAGGTGATAAATCTGAAGAAATAATGGAAAAAACAGATTACATATTCGGATTACGTGCCATAATTGAAGCTATAGAAGCAGGCCGTAACATCGACAAGGTTTTGATACGTAAAGATCTCGCAGGAAGTGATCTTGCACGTGAGTTAAATGCCAAAATAAAGGAATACGGAATCGTTGTGCAACGTGTGCCTATAGAGAAACTGAATCGTATCACGATGAAGAATCATCAGGGTGCCATAGCTCTATTGAGTCCTATAGAATATCAGCGTCTTGAAAATATAGTTCCGTTGCTTTACGAGGAAGGACAGACACCACTGTTGTTGTTGCTTGATGGCATAACCGATACACGTAATTTCGGTGCTATAGGGCGTACAGCTGATTGTGCTGGAGTTAATGCCATAGTGATACCTGAACGTAATAGTGCTACAGTTACGCCTGATGCATTGAAAGCATCTGCGGGTGGCCTTTTTTATGTGCCGGTATGTCGCGAACGAGACATAGTTAAAGCTGTGCGTATGCTGAAGGAAAATGGTTATCATATAGTCGGTGCCACTGAGAAAGGCGCAATTCCTTATACTCAGGCTGATTATAAGGTACCTGTTGCTATTGTGATGGGGTCGGAAGATACAGGTATAAGTGACGAGGTGTTACGATTATGTGACGAGCTGGTTGCAATTCCTATCTTGGGCCAGATAAGCTCCCTTAATGTCTCTGTGGCAGCTGGAGTGATGCTTTACGAGGCAGTTAGACAACGGCTTGAAGCAGGATTTACAAAGGTATAAAGAAAAAAGAAGCATAATTTTTGCGTAATAGCGTCCGAAAGGTTAAATTTGCACTCTCTAAACCGGACATTGCACCTTCTGGACCGCGTCCGGCCGGAATGACGGCATAAGTCGACGTAACCGGAAATAAAAGAAAAAGAAAACAAGAGAAGCATAAAGAGTTATGATCAACCGAGTGCTGATAAGAATAAAAGTAGTACAGCTGCTTTATTCTTATCTACTTACTGAAAATCAGTTCATGCTGGAGTCGCAGCCATCAGCACCTACCAAGGAGAAGAGATTTGCATACTCTCTCTACCTTGATATTCTCGTACTGATGGTTAGACTTGCCGAAAGGGTGTCTGAGAGACGCGGAGTTTACTATCCGCTGTTGGAAACACGCTTTATAAAGAAATTGAACGCCGATGACAAAATCAAGGCACTGTTAATCAAGTATGCCGATGGTTCTTTCCCAATGGAAGACCTTATCGGGCCACTTGCTGACAAAATTAAGGACTCGGGCATCTATAAGAATTTCTATAAGGATGGTGGCGCCGAAAATCCTGCCAATGACGGTATATGGCGTGACCTGTTCAATATCATCATATATCCTGCTGAAGAGATTGTAGCCGCCAATGAGAAGCGTGAACGCTATACACTGCGTGGTGTGGAGCGTATGCGCGGTATGATGGAGGAAACGTTTAAGAATTTCTTCGCCTCGCAAGACAATCTGCACGATGCGCTTGCCACTCTTGAGACGAGTCTCAATAAAGCACGTGAACTGTACATGAGGCTGCTGGTACTGCCTGTCGACTTAACTCATCTTCGTGCGCGACAAATTGATGACAACCGTCATAAGTATCTGCCTACTGATGAGGATTTGAATCCGAACATGCGGTTTGTCGACAATGAGCTTATAGCACGTATAGAAAGCGATGAGAAAATACGGCAGTATTTTGATAAGCATAAATTCTCATGGACTGCTGAAGAACCTCACATGCTTGAGCGCCTGCTTAAGGATATAATGGCCTCTGAAGTCTATGACGATTATATGCGTTTTCCCGCCACAGATCTTTACACCGACTGTGAGTTCTGGCGTAACATTTATAAATATGTACTCTATGAGAATGAGGCTTTCCTTGAGACACTTGAAGATAAGTCGGTGTTCTGGAATGACGATCTCGATGTCATAGGAACTTTCGTACTCAAGACTTTCAAGCGTTTCGATGACCCTAATACCGAAGTGGCACCAGTGCTTGACCAGTATAAGGACGAAGAAGACGCACGTTTCGGCGCTGAACTCTTTACATCTGTGATGCGCAATAAGGATACCTACCGCAGCCTGATACGCGATGCCGTGCAACATACTTCATGGACTGATGACCGTCTGGCTTTCATGGATGTGGTTATAATAATGACTGCTCTCGGTGAAATACTCAACTTCCCGAAGATTCCGATAAGCGTGTCGGTAAATGAGTATGTGGAAATGGCTAAAGTGTACAGCACACACCGTAGTGACAAATTTGTTAACGGTGTTTTAGGGGCCATAATTACCAGATTGCAAGACGAAGGCTTCCTCGACAAGTGATGTCCTTGCATACATCTGCATCCAACAATAACAGCTAATAATATCAATCATAATATATACAGATGAATCAGCTTAACACTATTCTGCTCCAGGCACAGTCTGGGGGCGGCTTCAGCGGTATCATAATGATCGTGCTGATGATAGCTATATTCTACTTCTTCATGATACGTCCACAGAACAAGAAGCAGAAAGAAATCAAACAAGCCCGCGAAGCTCTCGGCAACGGTGACCGTGTGGTAACAGCCGGTGGTATACATGGTAAAATACGTGAGGTAAACGATACCTACTTTATCATAGAGATAGCACCAAACGTCAGCATCAAGGTTGACAAGAATTCGGTCTATCCTGTTGCGCAGCAGCCTCAGGCCAAGCAGTAATTTTTTCGTAGTGCCGACATGGGCAAACGTATAGACAAGATAATACACCGTTGGGAAAGTATGAAGGCTTCAGGTAGTCTTCATAATCTCGCGGTGTTTGTCGTTTTTGTGGCTGTAGCTACTATGTTCTGGCTGATTCTGGCCCTGAACGACGATGCCCAGGATAGCTTTGATACACGGTTGGTAATATCAAATGTACCTGATTCGGTAACATTCATTACTGACCCACCGACACAGTTGCATGTAAGTGTACGTGACCGTGGCACAAATCTGTTACGGTCTGGTGTAATGCGTCATCCTGTGGTGCATCTTAACTTCCGTGACTATGCTGTCAATGGTGTGATGCGTGTGTCACATTCTGATATTGTGGCAGCTCTGAAGAACACTTTCGGCACTACAGCTCAGATTGCCTCGGTATCTACAGACTCATTGCGTCTGGCATACACAACTGGAAAAGGAAAACGTGTACCGGTAGTAGTGGTAGCTGACATAGTACCTGCTCCGGGTAGTGTACTGGCGGGTGCACCGACTTCCGAGAATAAATATGTTCATGTCTATGCTTCTAACCGTTCTGTACTTGATACATTGACAAGAGTCTTTACAGATCGAATAGTGCGTCGTGGTCTTGAGGAACCGGCTGAGGTAACTGTAGCACTACATCAGCTTCCAGGAGTACGTATGGTGCCTGATAAGGTGAAAGTGCGCATTGCTGTTGAACCGCTTATTGCTAAGGAATCTCTTGTCAATGTAACAGCCCAGCATGTGCCTTCGGGTGAAAGTCTGCTGTTATTTCCATCTAAAGTATCGGTACGCTATTTCGTTCCTATGAGTAAGTTCAGTGACTACGAACCCGATTTTGAGGTAGTTGTTGATTATAATGATATAACGCGTATACATTCGAGTCAACTACCAGTGAGACTTCAGCGTTCGCCCAAGGGAGCAATCAATGCTGAACTGCGTCAGGATTCGGTGGAATATACCATAATGAGAGAACATATATGATTGACCTGGGAACAAGGCCTGCTTTGGTAGGTATTGCTGGCGGCATTGGTGCCGGCAAGAGTGTGGTATCACGTGTGCTCAGACTGCGCGGCTACAAAGTATATGATTGTGACAGCCGTGCACGTGACCTTATGGATACATCTGTCGATATCAAAGAGGCTTTGTGTAGCTGGTGTGGCGAAGAGGTAATTGATGCAGAAGGATATATTGATCGTGTCAGATTGGGAAAATTATTCTTCGCTGATACCGATTTGCGAACACGTGTCAATGCTCTTGTGCATGAACGTGTACGCGAAGATGTAGAACGTTTTGTAGCCGAGTCAAAAGGAACTGTTGTGTTCGTGGAAGCTGCTGTCATGGCAACTTCTGGGTTGGCCGATATGTGCGATATGATACTTTGGGTTACGGCACCTGAGGAGGTAAGAGTAAAGCGTGCCATGAAACGTGACAACATGACACGTGAAAGTGTATTGGCTCGTATTGAGAGCCAACGTCATGAATTTGAAGCTTTGGAAGCTCACTCTCTTAAAGTGATGAAAATAATCAATGATGACACCGTATCTCTTTTATCCCAAATATCGCGTGTCACGGATTCGCTTGAGAGTTTGGCTAAAATTTGAATTGATAATTAACGATAAATGTATCAAATATAAAAGACCATGTTAAGACAGATAATCTCAATAACCGGTAAGCCCGGTCTTTACAAAATTCTTTCGCAAGGCAATCGTGCTATAATAGTTGAGGATATAAGCACCAAACGCCGTATGCCGGTACAGGCACGCGACCGTGTGGTATCGTTGGGTGATATTGCTATGTACACTGATGGTGAGGATTTACCTCTGGCAAAAATTCTTGACCGCGCTTATAAACACTATGAAGGTGCAACCGTAGATGTTCGAGCTCTTATGGCTGATGGACGTATACGTGATGAATTTGCCCTGATTGTACCTGATTTTGATCGTGACCGTGTTTACGATAACGATCTTAAGAAGTTCTTTACATGGTATAATCTGCTTACACAGGCTGGTTATAAAGATTTTGAATCTTCGGAAGATAAGACAGAAACGGTTGACGAGCCAGCTGCTGAGTAAGATAATGGTCTGAATTTTTTCCAGACTCCTTGATTGCCCTAATTCCTCTGAATGGACCCACGTGAGAAACAGATATACCGCATTACTCTTGTGGGAAGTGTGGTCAACGCAGTGCTTGTAGCACTGAAGTTTGTAGCTGGTGTAGTAGGTCATAGTTCAGCTATGATTGCTGATGCTGTACATTCGCTGTCTGATTTCGCGACTGATGTGGTCGTGATAGGTTTTGTGCGTGTGGCCTCTAAACCCGAAGATTCTGATCATGCTTATGGACACGGAAAGTATGAAACCCTTGCCTCAGTAATAGTAGGTATTATGCTTGTGGCAGTAGGTGTAGGACTTGGAGTCGAGGGAATAACGAAGACTATTGGTTTTTTCAAGGGTGAAGAACTGGAAACACCCAATTGGTGGGCTCTTGGTGCAGCTTTAGTATCGGTTGTTTCTAAGGAATGGCTTTACCGTTATACGGTGCATGGTGGGGCACGCCTTAATTCCCCGGCATTAGTATCAAATGCTTGGCATCACCGTAGCGATGCATATACCTCTTTGGCTACATTGGCTGGTATAGCTGGTTCGATGCTTTTAGGTCCACGTTGGCGTGTACTTGACCCGTTGGCTGCTACATTGGTGAGCGGTTTTATCATCTGGTCAGGCTGGGAAATGATAAAGCCAGGCCTTGATGAACTGCTTGAGAAGTCATTGAGTCGTGCTGAACAGGTGGAGTTAGGTAATATCATTGAGACTACTCCTGGTGTAAAAGCATATCATCATCTGCGTACACGTCGTATAGGTCCGCATCGTGCTCTGTCGGTTCATGCCAAGATGGACCCGAATCTAACCCTAAAACAGGCTCACGAGATAGCCTCCGATGTGGAACAGCGTATAAGAAAACGTTTCGGTGATGATACCTATATCACTGTACACATGGAGCCTTATAAACCAGAGTCATAAGACATCAGGAATTATAAAATAGGTGTTCGGCCTATACAGTTTCATGA
>CAYNUE010000099.1:0-11603 GCA_964400325.1 uncultured Sangeribacter sp.
CGATATTGAAGTTGAAACCACCTACGGCTGCTACGTTGGCCTCGATAGGTCTGCCAGCGGCTACGTTGTTCCAGTTGTCACCATAGAAGGCTGCACGTGCCTCAGCAAAGAAGTCGACGTATCTGCCAAGACGGAAACGGAACTGGATACCAGCGGTTACAGGGAGAGTCCATGAACTGTTGCGACGTTCACCCTTATCATTAAATATATTTGTAGCTGAAGGAGTTTTACCCTCACCATTCTGCTGATCATACATGTAATCACCACCTAAACCTACGAATGGTATTACACTTACAGGACGATTGGGGTTAACACCACCCAGTGAGTTACACATATCCCACATCAACTCGAAGTTAACATTGATGTGTTTAGCTGTAGTCCAGCCATTGGTAGGCTCTGCATCAGTAGGAACGTTGCTATGCAGCGAACCACCTATACCATTAAGACGGAAACCCAGATAAGGAGACATCCAGCGGCCGAAACCTAAGTTATAGGTAACAGTCATATTGTGGCGGTTGACATTATGATAAGGAGCATGTGCATTGCCAAGACCACGTTCTACTAACGGCTGATCAACACCGGCACCTACCTGGATAAACCAGTTGTTACGCCAGTTAGCGAAAGTGTGATTAGTGTTGTCGCAAGTGAACTCAGTCACCGATACGGCATCACTTTCGTATACGGTCTCCTGTGCGTTGACTACCTGGGGAATTGCTGCGGAAGCGCCCAGCACTAACAGTGAGTAAAGATTCTTGATTTTCATAATCCAACTTTTTTAGAGATACTTTTTATTATTTTTTGACTTTGTACATATAACATCACTTTCTTTTATTTAGTTCAAATTTCTTCACATTTATTGGCTTTTCAGCGTTTCTCTACATTTATTACGAAGATAAGGTTTAGTTTTATTTTTCTCTAAATATCTAAATATAAATTACTTATATGTAATCATTCCCAACATTATACTTTTTTATTTCATGTCAATTTTTTTTGCTAATTTCGCATTATGGCACGACGACCTTCACGATACCACCTCATTATAGATGATCGCAATCACCTTGAACGTGTATGCGACATAGCCTTGTCCCCTCTACGTCTAACAGTGGGTATAATTATAATTTCTATTCTTATGGCTTTAGGAGGACTGTTTTTAGTGTGGGTCACTCCACTCAAAACCATACTTCCAGGTCATATCAATGCAGAAGGTCGTGCGCGTGCTGAAGAAGCCTTGATACGACTTGACTCTCTACACGAAGTCATCAATCGGAATTCGGCTTATCTGGCCACTATGCGTCATACTTTGGCCGAACGTTCACCACGTCGTCTGGCTCCACGTCGCTTCACATCAATTTCACACTCAGATTCATTGCCTGGCATATCGGAGGCCGAACGGCGTTTTATGTCTGACGTAGAGCGTAGCAGACGTTACGATTTATCTGTAATAGGCCCTCAGACTGCAGGAGGCATGGTATTCTCACCTCCGGCTGTCGACTGTGTCGTAACCCCAGTGCCAGGACGTCCTTATGTAGCGAGAGTCATAATGGCTCTTGGACAACCTGTTGGCGCTCCTGCCGATGGGCGGGTAATAGCTTCATTCTATGATCCAGCTTCAGGTTGGACAGTCGTTATCCAACATCCAAAAGGTTTCGTATCCCGTTATTCACGTCTGGGTCATCCTCTGGTCGAGGCCGGTGATATGGTGACAAGCTCACAGATTATCGCTCTTACTTCTGAAGACACCGGCCGACAAGGTTCGCTACTTGATTTTGAACTCTGGCTTGACGGGGCACCGCTACGTTCTTATTCCTATATAATGCCTGCACGACAAGTCGGACAGCATTAGGCAACGCTTATCTCGATTTTTTTCGCTATCTTCGCGCATTATTTATAACTAAGCCTCAATGAGGCAGCACAACCTTTACATGGCATCTGACCAACACACACCAAAACATATAGCTGTAATGGGTTCTACAGGCAGCATAGGCACCCAGACTCTTGACATAATTGCTGCCCATCCAGATCAATTTAAAGCTTCGATGCTTTCGGCCAATTCTAACTGGCAGCTACTTGCAGAACAAGCTCTGCGTTTTCGACCTGATACAGTAGTAATAGCTGATTCTAACCATTATGCTAACCTGCATGAGGCTTTGGCTCATACGCCTATACGGGTTATGGCTGGTCCTGAAGCTCTGGCAGAAGCAGTAGCAGCCCCCGAAATTGATATTGTTGTAACCGCTACAGTAGGTTATAGTGGCATGTTACCTACAATAAGTGCTATCGAAGCAGGTAAGACCATAGCTCTTGCAAATAAGGAAACTCTTGTCGTAGCCGGTGAATTGATTGATACCCTCGTGCGCCGTTATGGGGTAACTTTACTTCCTGTTGATAGTGAACATTCAGCAATATTCCAATGTCTGCAAGGTGAGCCTCGCCGACGTCTTGACCGTATTATACTTACTGCCAGCGGCGGTCCATTCCGTACACTGCCTGCCGAACGTCTTTCAGAAGTGACTGCAGCTGATGCTCTAAAACATCCTAACTGGGATATGGGAGCCAAAGTTACTATCGATTCTGCTTCGATGATGAACAAAGGTTTCGAAATGATTGAGGCTCGCTGGTTATTCGGCTGCAAACCTGATGACATCGACATAGTAGTTCATCCGCAATCTATTGTACATTCAATGGTTCAGTTTGCCGACGGTGGTGTTAAAGCCCAACTGGGTCTTCCTGACATGCACTTGCCGATAAGCTATGCTCTATCCTACCCTGATCGTCTGCCAGGTGCTGAGAAACCTATGTGTCTTACCGATTATGCTACACTCACTTTCGAGCACCCTGACATGCAGAAATTCCCCCTGCTTGCTTTTGCCTTCGAAGCTATAAAAGATGGTGGAGTAATGCCCTGTGCCCTAAATGCTGCCAACGAACGGGCTGTAGCTGCTTTCCTCTCAGGACGTATACGCTTCACCGACATGCCACTCGTAGCCCGTCATGTCATGGACCACACCCCTACCGTTTCAATGCCCGGACTTCGCGACTTTGTTGAAGCCAACGCTGATGCTGTAGAGCGTGCGGATGCCTTTATCGCCACACTCATCAACCCATAGACAGGCTTTCTTTAACTTAAGCGCGGCAACATACCGCCTCACTATTTAAAATGGATACATTCTTCATTAAGGCTTTTCAGCTTATTCTGGCCTTTGCCATTCTGGTGATAATACACGAATTCGGTCACTTCCTTTTCGCCCGTATCTTCGGAGTAAAGGTAGAGAAATTTTATATATTTTTCGACCCATGGACTGAAATATTAAAATGGAAACCACGTAAATATTTCGGTCTTTTCGGCAAAACACATAAACTAAAAAATGCCGACGACACTCCGACCACATCTGACTCCTCTTCAACTGACTCCAAAACGTCTACCTCTTCCGACTCTCCTAAAAAGCCTGGGTTCTGGAATGACACAGAATACGGTATCGGTTGGCTGCCACTTGGTGGTTACTGTAAGATATCGGGTATGATAGATGAATCGATGGATAAGGAACAGATGGCCCAACCACCTAAGCCATGGGAATTCCGTTCCAAACCAGCATGGCAACGTCTTCTTATAATGATAGCTGGTGTGTTATTCAATTTCCTCCTGGCTATCCTCATCTATGCCGGTATAGTCTATGCTACAGGTGAGAAATATGTACCTCTCTACGAAGCTCGCAACGGTATGGCCTATTCTGAAGCAGCCCATAAGGTAGGCTTTCAAGATGGAGATATTCCTATTTTGGCCGACGGTCACACTCTTCAGCCCAACCCTGCGGACGCACGGCTTCAGATGCTACAGGCATCAGAAGTATCTGTACTCCGTGGCAAGGATACAGTAAACATTAGTTTGCCTTCCGACTTTATATTCGCACTCGATCAGGAAGCCAAAGACAATTCAGTTCCTATAAAGTTTATGACATACCGTATACCGGTACAGGTCATACAGGTGGTGACAGGTGAAGGTGCAGACAAGGGAGGCGTAAAGACCGGTGACCAAATCATAGCCATAGACAGTATTCCTACACCCACACTCGATGTATTCTTCAATACACTACCTGGGCATGATAACCAGACTGTAACACTGACAGCATTACGTACCGTAGGCGAACGTACTGACACACTGAAACTACCGGTAAAATTATCTGACAATTCCAAAATGGGAATAGGTCTTGAGGTTAATCCGGCTGCTTTCTACAAGACAATCGAAAAACGATATAATATCTTCGAATCTATACCACGTGGTATAGAATTAGGTACAGACCGATTGGTGTCATACGCCTCGTCAATGAAGCTGGTGTTTACCAAAGAAGGTGCCAAGAGCGTAGGTGGCTTCGGTACAATCGGAAGCATATTTCCGGAGAGCTGGGACTGGATAGCTTTCTGGAACATCGCAGCTTTTCTATCTGTAGCTTTAGCGTTCATGAATATTTTGCCAATTCCGGCTCTCGATGGTGGTCATGTGCTCTTCTTGATTTATGAAGTCATCACACGTCGCAAGCCGAGTGAAAAATTCCTTGAGTGGGCTCAATATATAGGTATGTCAATCCTGTTGCTATTGCTACTCTACGCCAACGGCATGGATATAGTACGCCTGTTCAAATGATAATTATAACTTACATATAACAGATGAAAACCATACGACTCAAGCCCGGCAAGGAAGACTCCCTGCTACGCTGGCACCCCTGGGTATTTTCAGGGGCCATAGCTTCACTACCGCAAGATCTTGAGGAGGGCGAGACCGTACGTGTAGAAGCAGCTGACGGACGTGTGCTTGGTACAGGTCACTTCCAGATAGGCAGTATCGCCGTACGTATACTCCAGATGGGTGATGCACCTTTAGCCGATGATTTCTATTCTCAACGGCTGCGCGACGCCTTTGCGTTACGCCGTACACTGGGTCTTATGCGGCCTGACAACAATTGTTTCCGTCTCGTACATGGAGAGGGCGATTTTCTTCCCGGTTTAGTGGTTGACATTTATGGCGACACAGCTGTGATGCAAGCTCATTCGCCCGGTATGCACTTTGCACGTCACGAACTGGCTCAGGCTCTGACCGATCTTCCTGACGCACGCATACGCAATGTCTATTATAAAAGTGAGACTACACTTCCTTTCAAAGCTCGTCTTGATCCAGAAAATGAATACTTAGTCGGTGCATACGATGGCAATATAGCTCTTGAAAACGGTTTACGTTTCAACATAGACTGGATGCGTGGACAAAAGACAGGTTTCTTTGTCGATCAGCGTGACAATCGTTCGCTGCTTGAGAAATATGCAGATGGCCGCACTGTACTTAACATGTTCTGCTATACAGGTGGATTCTCGGTTTATGCCATGCGTGGAGGTGCTCTGAAAGTAGATTCTGTTGACTCATCAGCTAAGGCCGCTGCTCTTACTGATGCCAATATAGCTCTTAACTTCCCTGATGACCCACGTCATACTACCCATGCAGTTGATGCCTTCAAATTTCTCACTGACATGGAGCCGAACAAATACGACCTCATCATTCTCGATCCGCCAGCCTTTGCCAAGCATCGCAGTGCGCTGAAAAACGGTCTTATCGGTTACCGTAAACTTAATGCCAAAGCCTTCGAGAAAATCAAACCTGGTGGTATACTCTTTACGTTCTCATGTTCGCAGGTAGTGACTCGCGAAGCCTTCCGTATGGCAGTCTTCACAGCCGCAGCTAAATCAGGACGTAATGTGCGCCTGCTTCATCAGCTTACTCAGCCGGCTGATCACCCTGTTAATTTCGCTCATCCTGAAGGAGAATACCTGAAAGGTCTCGTTCTTCAAGTAGACTGATACAAACACAAAACCTATTTATAATGAAACATTTTCTTCCCGCTCTTCTCATAGGCGGTATTGCAGCTGTCAGCGCACATGCTGCCGAGGATAAAAATTTCAACTATCATGTCGACAACTTTGCCGACATTGAAGTGCTCCGTTATGAGGTCCCCGAGTTCAACCAGCTATCTCTCGAACAGAAAAAGATGCTGTATTATCTCTCCCAGGCTGCTCAGGCAGGTCGTGACATTATCTGGGACCAGAACGGCCGCTATAATCTTCAGATACGTGCCCTGCTCGAAGCTGTTTATACATCTTATAAAGGTGATCGTGAGAGTGCTGAGTTCAAAGCCTTTGAAAAGTATCTGAAGCAGGTTTGGTTCGGTAACGGCATACATCACCACTATTCTAACGACAAGTTCACTCCAGGCTTTTCACAGGCATGGTTTGACGCTCAGGTAAAGCAACTTCCGGTTGCCTCACTTCCTTTAGAAAAGGGTCAGAATGTAGACCAGATGCTTGAAGTGCTCAATCCTGTTATCTTTGACCCAACCGTAATGGCTAAAAAAGTGAATCAGGATGGTACACAAGATGTGATAGCCACTTCATCCAACAATCTTTATGGTGACGGCGTAACACAGGCAGAAGTCGAAGCATATTATAATCTGCTTAAAGACCCTAATGATCCTACTCCTATATCTTACGGTCTTAATTCACGCGTGGTTAAGGAAAACGGTAAAATCGTTGAACAGCACTATCATCTCAACGGCCTTTACGGCCCTGCTATAGCCAAAATAATTTACTGGCTCGACATGGCCAAAAGTGTAGCGGAGAATGACGCACAACGTAATTACATTACCAAACTGATAGATTATTATATTACTGGTGATCTGAAACTCTTCGATGAGTATTCAATTCTTTGGGCTGAAGATACAGCCAGTGATATTGATTTTGTCAACGGCTTCATCGAAAGCTATGGTGACCCCTTAGGCATGACAGGCTCATGGGAGTCATACGTTAACTTCAAAAATCGTAAGGCCTCGAAGCGTACCGAAACCATCTCATCTAACGCCCAGTGGTTTGAAGATCATGCTCCGGTTAATCCTAAATTCCGCAAACCCTTAGTCAAAGGTGTTTCAGCCAAAGTCATAACAGCTGCAATGTTAGCCGGTGATGCCTTCCCTTCAACAGCTATCGGCATCAACCTTCCTAATGCCAACTGGATTCGTGCTGCCCACGGTTCAAAATCAGTAACCCTTGAGAATATAACCGAAGCATACGATATGGCCTCACATGGCAACGGATTTAATGAAGAGTTTGTCATTGATGCTCCTACAGCCAAGCTGATGGAAGATTATCTATATATCACAGACATGTTGCATACCGATCTCCATGAGTGTCTTGGTCACGCTTCAGGCCAGCTTATGCCAGGCGTTGACCCTGATGCACTTAAAGAGAATGGTTCAACCCTTGAAGAAGCTCGTGCCGACCTGTTTGCACTCTATTATTTGGCTGACCCCAAACTGCTTGAATTGGGTATTCTTGATAATCCAGATGCTTATCAAGCCGAGTACTACAAATATATGCTCAACGGTCTTATGACACAGTTGAACCGAATCGAGTTAGGCAAAGATGTTGAGGAAGCTCACATGCGCAATCGTCAGCTTATTGCAGCATGGGTACTTGAGCACGGTAAGAAGGATAAAGTCGTCGAATTAATAAAGAAAAATGGCAAGACATTTGTCAAAATCAACGACTACCGTAAGATGCGTGATTTAATCGGTCAATTATTAGCTGAGATACAGCGTATCAAGAGTGAAGGCGACTACGAAGCCGGTAATAAACTGGTTCAGAAATACGCTGTTAAGATTGACCCCAAACTACATAAGGAGATTCTTGACCGTTATGCCACACTTAACATTCCTCCCTATCGTGGTTTTGTCAACCCAGTCTATACTCCTGTATACGGACCCGACGGTGAGATTATAGACATAACCCTTGATTATACCGAAGGCTATGCTGACCAGATGCTACGTCTGAGTCGTGATTTCTCAACCCTTGGCTATTGAAATTAAATAGCTAAGCGCAATCAAAGTTAATTCTTCATTGGGTTCTATCCCAATCATATTCTTTCCCCCTCCCGGCACTATGTTGCCGGGAGGGATTATTAAAATTACCATGCTCAAAGATATAAAACATCAGTTTTTCGCACGACGTAACGGTATTGTAGCCGATGCACTGCGTAAAGGTGGAGAAGATTACAAAACTATATTCGGCTTACAAGTACCTGACCTTGCTGCCATCAGCCGCACACTCACACAAAACACATCTTTAGCTGACGCTCTATGGGCCGATACTGAAGTACGTGAAAGCCGATTGTTGGCCTGCTACATTTTCCCACCAGATGAAGTTGATTTTGACAAAGCGTTACGTCTTGCTCAGGAAATTAGAAATCGTGAAGAAGCTGATATGTTAGGCTTTCGGCTTATAAAACGTTTGCCATTCGCAGCTGAGCTGGCTGAACGTCTGCGCACCGACCCAGCTCCCCTCATGCAATACATGGCTCTGGCTATCGAGCGTCATCTCTCCTAAAGCTCTATAAGATAGATATGTCTTATAAATCTTATAAGTCTTATAAAATTTATACGATTTATAAAACTTATTATCTTCTCTTACGATTCGCTCTGAACAAGCTGTACTCTAAGGCTGTTTGTAATTTAGCTGCACGCCATAAAGCGCAGGCAGTTCAACGACTATGTCTGACACACTCACAAAACCCACTCCTTATTATATAGAGCGCGACCGAAGCTGGATGTTTTTCAATCATCGCATCCTTCAGGAAGCCCGACGTCAAGATGTACCGACTCTTGACCGCCTCACTTTCTTAGGCATATATTCGAGTAACCTCGATGAGTTTTTTCGCGTTCGTATGGCTACTATCTCACGTCTGGCAGAAATGACCGGTCGTGAATTCGCTGCCGAAGCTCGACAAGCCCGTGAACTGTTCACTCAACTTACAGTTATGGACGCAGAGTTTTCGGCCGAATATGAACAGGCTCTTACCGAACTCCGCACCACACTCGCAAACGAGGGTATCGTAATCGTTAACGAAACTAATCTGACTCCAGAACAGCAACATCATGTCCGTTGCTTATTCAGAAGTCAAGTAGGACCTTGTCTGACACCTATATGGCTTAGTCATCTCGACATCTTCAGTCGTGAAAATGATAGCCGTATTTATCTTGCTATAGAATTAGAAGGCCCAGGTCGAAAGACAGACTATGCCCTGATACAGCTTCCCACCGATGAGTGTGGACGTTTCATACCCCTCCCTGATGCTGACGGCAAACACTGTGTCATGTATCTTGACGATGTTATACGTTTTTCGCTGCCGATGATTTTCCCAGGTATGGGTTACACCGATTTCAAGGCCTACTCCTTCAAGTTTACCAAAGATGCTGAGATGGACCTTGACAATGATAGTGGTGCTGGGCCGTTACAGAAGATTGCCCGTGGCGTCAAAAGCCGACGTAACGGAGCTGCTTTACGTGTCATTTATGATGCAGCTATGCCTGAAAATCTTCTCAAGACTTTGATGAAGAAACTGAAGCTTGATGTTCTCGACACTGTCAAGCCTTCCGGACGTTATCATAACCATAAGGATTTCATGAGTTTTCCGGTAATGGGACGTAAGGACTTGCGTTATGAGGAATGGAAACCTGTGGTGCTTCCCGAACTCAAAACAGGTACAAGTCTACTACAACTAATTTCCTCGTCAGACCGCTTCATACATGTGCCTTATCATACCTTCGATTATCTGGTACGTCTTTTACAGGAAGCTGCCGTCTCACGTCACGTCAAGAGTATAAAGATGACACTCTATCGCGTGGCTAAAAACTCAAAAATAGTCAAAGCCCTTATATGTGCGGCACGCAACGGTAAAAAAGTTACCGTAGTGGTCGAATTGTTGGCACGCTTCGATGAGTCGAGCAATATATCATGGGCAAAAACTATGCAAGAAGCCGGCATTAACGTCGTCTTTGGTGTAGAAGGTCTGAAAGTACACTCCAAACTTCTACTAATAGGTATGAAACATGGCCGTGACATAGCGGTAGCTGGTACAGGCAATTTCCACGAAGGTAATGCCAAGACCTATACCGACTATTTTCTTATGACCTCACGTCCGGCAATTGTTAACGATGTCAAGCAGGTATTTGCTTTTATCAATCGGCCTTATAAATTACCTGAGCTCAAACACATACTAATGTCTCCGGTCAATATGCGTCAACGCTTTACCGAACTCATTGAACGTGAGATAGCCAATCACCGTAAAGGACGCCAGGCAGGTATTAAGATAAAGATAAACCACATTACCGATCCTGAAATGGTGTCACTACTTTACCGTGCCTCACGTGAGGGCGTACCTGTAGAGATTGCAGTACGAGGCAATTTCTCAATGGTGACAGGTATCAAAGGCGAAAGTGATACAATTCATGCTTCCGGTATCATTGACCGTTACCTGGAACACTCGCGTATCTTCTGCTTCTGTCACAACGGCAAATGGGACGTTTTCTTAGGCTCGGCCGACTGGATGCCGCGTAACCTTGACCACCGTGTAGAAGTGGTAGTGCCTGTACTTGACGATGACATAAAAGCCGATTGTCTTGATACAGTTGAAGCAGCCTTACGTGATAATACCCATGCTCGTGTAGCCGACGGTACAGGACGTAACATTATGGCTCCCGGACGTTCGGAAGAACCGTTCCGTTCGCAGCAGTACCTTCATGATAAGTACAATAAACGAATTATCAGTTAAAGCTATGAAACCCGAAACTTTTGCCGCTATTGATATAGGCTCTAATGCCGTCCGTCTTCTTATAAAGCGCGTGGATAAGAATGCCTCATCTGAAGACAAGCCTCTTAAGAAACTGTTACTGCTGCGCGTACCGTTACGTCTTGGATTTGATGTATTTGCCAAAGGCAAGGTTTCACCTCAACGTGCTGAAAACTTGCTACGCTTAATGAAGGCTTACCGTCAGTTGATGAAGATTTATGATGTCGACATAATGCGTGCGTGTGCCACTTCAGCTATGCGTGATGCAGAAAACGGCCGCGAACTCATCAAGAAAATAGAATCAGAAACTGGCATACGTATCGAAATTATTGCCGGAGAAGAGGAAGCACGCATAGTCTACAACAATCATCTGGAACGCCTCGGACATGAAGCTCAAGGTAATTATCTATATGTAGATGTTGGTGGTGGCAGCACGGAGTGTAACTTTCTATGTGACGGTGAACTGTTAGCCTCCATGTCGTTTAATATCGGCACAGTGCGTATTCTGACCGAAAAAGTTAAACCGGAAGAATGGGTACGCATGAACGAACAGCTTGCAACTTTGGCCGAAGCTCATCCCGGTCTGACTATTATCGGCTCAGGTGGCAACATCAACCGACTATATAAAATGGCTCAGGAGAAAGATACTTCGGACTCGTCATTCAGCGTTGAGGAATTATCTCATCTCTATCATATCCTAAAACCATTGAGTGTCGAACAGCGTATGACACGTTACGACCTCAAACCTGACCGTGCTGACGTTATAATTCCCGCTGCTGAAATTTTTCTCAATATAGCCTCTGTTACTAAAGCCAAACGTATCATAGTACCCGTCATCGGTGTGGCTGACGGTATAATTGATGGTCTATACGCAACTTATGGATAATGTACTGACTTTACGCATATATTTCCCCATAACAGAAGCGCAGCCTCGTGTGAGGCTGCG
>CAYNUE010000100.1:0-3758 GCA_964400325.1 uncultured Sangeribacter sp.
ACACGCTTGATTTCATCGGCTACCTGACCGCACTTCTCACCCATAAAACGCTTGATAGAGTAGATAGTACGGGTAGGATTGGTGATGGCCTGACGCTTGGCAGGATCACCTACTTTACGTTCACCTCCGTCGACAAAAGCGACTACTGAGGGAGTTGTGTTACGGCCTTCGGCGTTCGGAATTACTACCGGGCCGTTACCTTCAAGTACTGCAACACACGAGTTGGTTGTTCCTAAGTCAATACCAATAATCTTTGCCATGATTTTTATATAATTTTAATTGTTAATATTTCTTGTTCGATGCGGACCGCCTTATGGCTGATTTCCGTTGTTTCTTGCATCTGTCTTATTAACAATTATCATGCTCAAAAGGGTTGATAGCTTATGTATTTTTTTATAAATTTATCTAAAGGATTGAAAATTCACCATTTACTCTCTGCTACATTTTTTACCCTCTTTTAACCCAATGATGACACAGGGAGTGACACGTGTATGTCACTCCCTGTGTCATCATGCCTACCTATAGGCAGATTATATCATTCTGTTCAAATATAATAGTACAACATTACCACTTATTATCAAGCTGGTTAAGGCCTATGGTAAAGAAACGGCTGGTAGCATCACGCTCGCGTAGCACTGTACCATCACTTATTACTACATCTATATCTATAGGCACACAGCCACGTACACGTGCGGCGGCATCACGCCCTGCTGCTTCTTCGTATTGTTTGGCTTCAGTCTGCAGAGCCAAGGGCCCGTTACCGTAATACACACCACGTACCACAGCATTTAGATAAGTAGGATGTGTGCAACGTCCTTCTTTATCAGCTAAAGCCGGAGTCTCATAGAAGTCGCTTACTTCCATGCCACCCAGACGCCCTTCAAGCCACTCTACAGCGCCTGATAAAAGAGCGCGTCGATTACCGCAGTTACTACCCAGACTGAGTGTTACCTTATAACCTTTATTATTCATTTTGCTATCGACATTTCAGGTTTACCTCTATGCAGTGTCAGCACTGTTATTTCCGGAGTTGCTCCTATACGGAAAGGCATGGCTACTTCACCGCTACCTATGTTGACATAAAGCGATACAGGCTGACCCTTACTGTTCAGACGTTCGTAAAGGCCACCCCATTGTTCATAACGGTACTGTGATGGACTCCATTTCCAATTACCTAAACTTATCATAAATTGCATGGCATGTGTATGACCAGCCAAAGTAAGGTCAATGTTAGTATCATGTGATACTATTTGGTTCCAATGCTCAGGATTATGTGATAAAAGTAATTTATAACGGCTGTCAGTCAATGAGGCAGTGCTATCACCTGGAGCAGGATAAGCCTTATCAAGGTCACCGTATGTATGGAATGGAGGTTCACCCCAGTTTTCGACACCTATCACAGCAATGCTATCATCATCACGCCGCAACAATATATAGTCATTGTTTAAAAGGGTCCAGCCCATTTCTCTCTCCCACTCCCACAGCTGACGATTATTAGCCGCATGGTCTTCCTCATTGTGCCAGTCAACATAATCACCATAATCATGATTACCCAATATCGAAATGACGCCATCAGGAGCGTGAAGTCTACTCAGCACACTAAGGAATGGACGTAACTCTTCAGTCTTACGGTTTACAATATCACCTGTAAAAACTATGAGGTCCGCCTGTTGTGCATTCACAGCATCAACCAGCTGTGATATGAATGTAGTGTCATTTCCCCATGTACCCACATGCATATCACTAATCTGAGCAATACGGTAGTCTTCAAATGCGTATGGTAATTTAGGAGAATAAACCTCGACATTAGTAATTTGTATCTGACGACGTGTTACAAGCACACCCCACCACATGATTACAAATGTCAGCACACCCAAAGGCACACCGACCCATAGACCCGAAGCGAAACGACGCTGTTTGCCTATAGACACCAAACGTCCTATCAGAGCACATATCACATATACTAATTTGGCAGCGTAGACGGACAAGTAACTGTACAGCATCCACATCACAACAAGTATACCGTCGCTCTCACTACGTCGTGGCAGACACACCGTGACGACAAGGAAAATCCAGCATACTACTGAGCTGAAAGCATAAATACGCGGCCAACGACTCCCTTTTCGAGCGAAGTACCGAATATCACTATATATATACCAATCGATAGCAATGCTCAACAGAAAGAGCAATGCTATCATCATTGCGGGCAGTCTCATAACTTTTCGTATTGCTGTGCTATTACTCTTACTCTATTCCACCAAGTATAGTCTTAAGCTTGTTACGGAGTGGGTTAGCATACATAGTCAGCAGTATTTCACGCATATATGTACGCTCTTCAGTAGTAATGTCAGGCAGCTCTATCTTGTCAAGCTGTCGCTCAAAGTAAGCCAGTGACTCGTCGAGTTGCTGATCCGTATACTTACGTCTGAAACGTTTGGTGTTATAGAGCTGATCGTAGGCTATATAGTTAATGGGGAATATCTCATAGCTACGGTGTATAGCCTGGTCTATGATGCTACCGACACACTTAGCTGCACGCTGATTGTCAGTAAAATCACCTATCTGATCAAGTCGGGTGTTAATACGTGGAGTCAGCTGGAAGTGTACCTTACCCTTGAACTGCAACAGGCCGGTCTCCATCGAGAACAAATCATCATGTTGTGTCTTCTTATAATTTGGATCACGGCGTTTCAGCAGAAATTCACGTACTTTCAGATAATCATTGGGGTCATATTCATACGATATAGCCACAGGCATGAGATTGATTTCCTTCAATTTTTCCATAAACGGCCCTTCACCAGCTATACCCAGCATCTTTATAAGAGATTCCTGTGTATGGTCACTGCTGTCTTTGGCACGACCCTCACGTTGGGCTATCCATACTGACTCATGTTTATCAAGTATACAGTGATGTATATAAGCAGATAACTTACGGGCAGCCTCAAGAGCCTCACGAAGTCGAGTGTTACGCTTAACAATGAAACTCTTATTAAGACGCACAAGATCCGTTATCCAGTCATATATAAGCAGATTATTACCTATGGCAACTTCAGAAGTCGGCATATTACGACGCAAGAATGCAAGATTCAAAAACGAAGCGTCAAGTACTATGTCACGATGATTAGTTATAAAGGTATAGCATAGGCCTGGATTATAATATTTTATACCTCCTAATGTAATACCTGAAGTCGTTGTCTTAGCAAGCATTTCCAGAAAAGGAAACATAACCTTAAACTGGAAATCATGCTTATTGTCTATCTTGAGCAACTCATCGATGAGCACAGGCACATCCTCTTTGGGCATTGTATAATTTAATGCGTGTAGGAAGCCTGGCTCTTTAACCAGTTGTTCCATTTTGTTATGAAACACCTCATCGCTATAAGGTGCTATGTCGCTGAAGTCTATCGGTTCGTGGTGGCTCATGGTCGGATTTCTGTTTATATCTTGTGAGCGTTCAGCCATAAGGACAGCCGAGCGCCGTGGGGTGTGCAAAGATAATAATTTTCTCCCCTTCTATCAAAACAAACTGACAGTAGTCAAGGTTTTCGACTACTTGCTGTATAAGAACGCCAACGCTCTATAAGACCACTCATGTCTGCTGGTATGTCACACTCAAAATCCATTTGCTTACCAGTAGCAGGATGGGTAAATCCAAGTGTACGTGCATGAAGAGCTTGACGCGGACAAACTGTAAAGCAGTTCTCTATAAACTGACGATACTTAGCAAAAGTAGTACCCTTCAGAATTACATCACCACC
>CAYNUE010000100.1:3858-9274 GCA_964400325.1 uncultured Sangeribacter sp.
TCATAGACTATATCGAGCGGTATATCCTCCGGTATAATTTCAAGCTCATAGCGCGGACGGTCCATCACAATCTGCACTACATCTCCGGGCTTGACTTTATAGCTCGATTTTACCGAACGTCCGTTAACAAGTATACACCCTGCATCGGCAGCCTGCTGTATACGGTTGCGTGAAGTCTTCTCCATTCGTGCCACAAGAAACTTGTCGACACGTAGTAACTGCTGACCCTTGTCTGCCTCAAATCTGAAGTGTTCGTACAGTTCGCGCCCATCGGCACTTATGAAATCAGGAGCTGCCTCCGGCAACATTCCCTCATCAAAATCATCTGTTGAAGTCGGTATCGTACTCTCGGTGCTCATTGATTCAGATAGTTGTCGGTTTCCTCTTCTTCTGTCAGGTCAGGTGCCGGTTCGGGCTTTGGTTTAGGAGCAGGCGCAGACGTGGCTGGTTCTGTATTATAATTGGTATTATAATTGTTTTCCGAATCTTGATAACCACGTTCCTGCATAGCATATTCCACATACTCTGCTGTCTGTAGAGAGTCACGCAAAGCCCCTAAACGTCCGTCATATACCTCAACCACTATAGCGGCATTGACAGGTACTTTTTCAGTTTTTTTGACAGTACGCCCGTTGGCAGTTACCTTAACTATACAATCGTTATCGCCCAATACTTTCACAACCCGTATATTTTTAAAACCCAATTCTTCAAGACGGGCCATACCGGAACGGAAAGAAAAACTCTTCAATGCGTCCTCACGTGGGTGATTGTCATCGTCTATCACCACTTCCTTCGGATGAACGGCATTTATATAGAGGAATATCTTACGACCAGGTTTTACCATTGAATTCGGTTTCGGAAACTGTTCTATAACGAAACCCGGTTTAACATTATCATTGTACACCGAGTCACGTATGTCTACCTTAAAACCGTGGTCATGCAATATTCCTATGGCCTGGGTATAGCTCATCTTCTCGACTGAAGGCACCTTATCACTCTCTCCATGCTTGGTAAATATAGCTGTCCACAGATATGCTATCCACACACCTAACACTGCCACCACTATGATAATAAGGAAGTTGGCCAGTACCGGGTGCCGTGAGCACACATTACCCTGTCGGGGTGTCTTACTTTTCTGCTCGCTTTCCAAAGTTTTCTGTTATTAAGGGTTATTGGTCCGTTACTTATCCCCATCACGGGGCCTATGGAAATTTGAAGTGTCAAAGTTAACTAAATTTTTCTATTCAGCAGGTCTGTATTTGCAATTTTTTTACTATCTTTGCACGCTAAAGCGCCCTGCCGGACAGGACGGTCATAAGTCAGACGGCGCTTCCGTATGATTACCCATTATAGAGTATGCGAAAGTTTTCACATATTTTTTCCCTCCTTATTGTTTCGCTTACGCTTGGTGCGTGTGGCGAATATACGCGTGTGCTGAAAAGTAATGATGTCGAGTATAGGTTCGACTATGCAAAACGTGCTTACGATGAACGTAAATTTACCCAGGCATCTACTGTACTCGAAACTATCTATACTCCACTCCGAGGCACAGCACACGGAGAAGAGGCTTTGTTTCTACTGGCAATGTCTTATTATGAGAACAAAGACTATTTAAATGCCGGTACATTCTTCAAAACCTATTATCAACGTTACCCAAAGGGTAAGTATGCCGAACTCTCCCGGTTCTATTCCGGCTACGGCTACTATCTTGATTCTCCCGAACCTCAGCTTGACCAGTCTATGACTATCAAGGCTATGGAGGAATTACAGGGCTTCCTTGATTACTATCCCAAGAGCGATAAGGTTACAATAGCACAGAATGCACTGTTTGAAATGCAGGATAAGCTTACCCTTAAGGAGCTACAGAATGCACAGCTTTATTACAATCTTGGCAACTTTATGGGCAACAACTATCGTGCCTGTGTAATCACTTCGGAGAATGCCCTGAAGAATTATCCTTACTCCAAATATCGTGAGGATTTCGAGATGTTGATACTGAAGGCAAAATATCAGGAGGCTAAGAACAGTGTCGACGAACGTCGTGCCGATCGTTATCGTGAAGTGATTGACGAATATTATTCATTTATCAATAACTTCCCCGATACCAAAAACCGTCACGAGGCCGATAATATTTTCAAACTTGCTTCGCGTCATACGGGCGACCAATAATTTTTTGAACGAGAAAATTCTATATATTAGTGAGATATGGACTATAAGAAAACGAACGCTCCGCTTAATACGGTGACTCGCGATATGATTGCGATGGCCGAACAGACGGGCAATGTCTATGAAACCGTTTGCATCATCGGCAAACGTGCCAACCAGATTGCCGTGGAGATGAAAAAAGAACTGGAAAAGAAACTCCAGGAATTTGCTTCGACTGATAACCTCGAAGAGGTGTCTGAGAATCGTGAGCAAATTGAAATTTCACGCTTCTACGAGAAGCTGCCCAAACCCACCCTTATCGCCACTCAGGAATATATCGAGCACAAACTGTATTTCCGTAACCCTGCAAAGGCCAAGGAACAGCTCGACGACTGATGTAGGTCTGTCGTAGCTTATATTCTCTCTATGCTTCTGATTTTTAATCCCGACACCGACTATGCGCTGGCGTCGGGATCTCCATTTTTTACCCCTCCGGCACGAGTAATTGAACTACGCCAGCGTATGGCGTTATTTCCTCTTACCTATGCCTCTCCAGGCGATTTGCTTCTGTTGCTCGACACTGACGATATAAACCGTCTTGCCCATGAGACCCCTCTGTCCGTCGCTGAAGCTACTGCAAAAAGAGTTAAACTTGTAACACTCACTGATGTCGCAGACACTCTCCATAATCTACCTGAACCCTTCATTCTTCCCTGGGGGTGGAATCCTTCACTCTGCCGCCTATTGCTTGAAGCTGGTGTTGATGCAGAGTTGCTTCCGGACAACAGTCAGCTTACTGAGTTACGCAGGCTTTCACACCGTCGTCTAACCATCGACTTCAATGCTCTTATACAGCACTATGTACCGAGCCTAAGTTTTGAACTACCTCAGGAGATTGTCTCAGAAGATGCAGCTATCAACTACTGGCGCAATCATCCCGGCTGCTACTTCAAAACACCATGGAGCAGTTCCGGACGTGGAGTAATGTCCACTATCGATTTGGAAGAACGTCACATACGTCCTTGGGTACGCGGTATGATAAGACGGCAAGGCTCTGTAATGGCTGAACCGGGAGTAAAACGCAGTCTCGATTTTGCTTCCGAATGGATATGTAAGGCAGGAAAAGCTCATTTTGTTGGCATGTCGGTATTTGTTACCTCACCACGCGGCAAATATAAATACAATCTTATCGACCCACAGCCACGCCTTCATGCCATGATTTCGCAAGCTTGTCCAGCTTTCGGTCCTGATATTATAGAGGCGCAGCGCCATAGTTTGGAACAGCTTGTCGCTCCTACCTACACCGGCCCACTCGGCATCGACATGCTTGCCGGCAGCGATGGCCAAATTCGTCCCTGTGTCGAACTCAATCTTCGTCTTACTATGGGCCTTGTGACCCTCCCCGACTTTCGTACCCATATAACCCATGTCTGATTCTACCCCACTCCATGTGGCCATTGTCGGCTCCGGTAATGTTGCCACTCATCTCTCTAAAGCTCTTGCTCCTCATGCCGATGTCACTACCGTCAACTCTCGGACTTTCGACGGTTGGCGTCCAGACTTCGACATAGTGCTTATTGCAGTAAGCGATAATGCCATCACCGAAGTAGCCTCAAAGCTACCCCCTTATGACGGTATTCTCGCCCATACCTCCGGTTCAGTACCAATGGACGCACTTGCACAATGGTCAACTCGACCCTCTGTATTTTATCCTTTACAGACCTTCTCACGCGACCGTAGTCTTGATTATTCCCAGATTCCCTTTTTTATCGAAGCCTCCTCACCTGCTGATGCTGCCACGCTATCATCATTGGCCTCAAAAGTTTCAAAAACAGTCCTCCCGGCCGATTCTGAGACACGGCGTCGTCTTCATGTAGCTTCGGTGTTGGTTTGTAACTTTTCAAACCATCTCGTTCATTTGGCAGACACATTTCTTGCCGACAACGGACTTGATAGCAGCCTATTGATGCCGTTATTACACGAAACTGTCGCAAAACTCGACCATCTCTCTCCTTTTCGTGCCCAAACCGGTCCAGCTGTACGAGGAGATTCAGCCACTATAAAGCATCATCTTGATTTGCTTACACCCTACCCGACAACACAATCAATTTACCGTCTTCTTTCCGATTCCATTTATAATACATACCACCATGAGTAGAATAGCTTATGATCTCTCCCTCATAAAAGCCTTTGCCTTTGATGTTGACGGTGTCCTGTCTCCTTCCACTATTCCGGTTGATTCAGAAGGCACACCTATGCGCATGGCCAATATAAAAGATGGTTATGCTTTACAGTTAGCAGCACGTCTTGGCTACCCTATTGCAATAATCACCGGCGGGCGTTCAAAATCTGTAGCCAATCGCTATGCCGCACTCGGTATAACAGATATTTTCCAAGGCTGTGCCCTTAAACTTCCTGTATTCGAACAATGGCTTACTGACCGTAAGCTTGAAGTCTCACAAGTACTTTATATGGGAGATGACATTCCAGACCTTCCGGTGCTACGGCATACAGGATTGCCATGTTGTCCCTACGACGCCGCCTATGAAGTTAAGTCTGAATCACGTTACATATCTCCACATGGAGGCGGCTACGGCTGTGTACGTGATGTGGTTCAACAAGTGCTGGCAGCTCATGGTCAATGGCTATCAGACCTTCATGCTTTCGGATGGTAAAATCGCCTAAACAATACATTAAAATATATTAAGATGCTCTCGAACCTTAATAAATATCATGTACTCTTAGCAAGTAAGTCACCACGTAGACGCGAACTGCTCCAGATGTTACGTGTACCCTTTAATATAATAACCATCAGTGGGCTTGACGAATCATATCCAGATACTGTGCCAGCGCTTGAAGTGCCACAATATATATCATCAAAAAAAGCTGACGCCTATCAAACTCGCCTCCATGACAACGAGCTGATTATTACGGCCGACACTATGGTTGTATGCGATAACCAGATATACGGAAAACCTCATGATGAAAAAGAGGCTATTGAAATGCTAATGAATCTTGCTGGTAAGACTCACCACGTAGCCACCGGAGTGACTATCTCCACAGTTATGCGACGCACATCATTCACTACTGTTACCGATGTGACTTTCTGCTTATTTTCAGAAGAAGAGGCTCGTTATTACGTCAATAATTATCTTCCTCTCGATAAAGCTGGAGCATACGGCATACAGGAATGGATAGGGGCTGTAGCAGTAGAGCGACTGAATGGTAGTTATTATAATGTAATGGGATTACCCGTACACCGACTCTATCA
>CAYNUE010000100.1:9284-11405 GCA_964400325.1 uncultured Sangeribacter sp.
TTGTACAGGCCTGATTCATATCAGAACAATCTCAATAAAGAACATCAAGCAGGCTGTTCTGGCTGTGCCACTACAGTTGTAGTAGCTACTGCCTTAGCTGCAGGATCTTCATAACGATATTTAGCTTCCCAACCTAATGCCGAAGCACCAAGGACAGCTGCATCGCTTTCCTTAAGTTCCGAGAGTATAATTTTAGTCTTACCACGGAATACTGGCATAATCGAACGTTCAAAAGCTTCTTTGAGCGGCTTCATGAGCAAATCACCGCTCTTAGCCAGACCACCAAACAGGATTATAGCCTGTGGACTTGAGAAGGCTACCATGTCAGCGAAAGCTTCACCTAATATCGTACCCGTGTAAGCAAATATTTCCTTTGCAAGTTTATCACCTCCTACAGCCGCATCATATACGTCCTTAGAAGTAATGTCTTCGATTTCTATATTGCGAAGCACAGAAGGTTCGCTACGTACCTCAAGGAATTCACGAGCTGTACGAGCCACACCTGTAGCTGAGCAATAGGCTTCAAGACAACCAGTACGACCGCAACCACACATACGGCCGTTATTACGTTTCATTATAACGTGGCCTAACTCACCGGCATTGCCGTCCTGACCGTACACCAGTTGACCATTAATAACGATACCTGAACCCACACCTGTACCGAGAGTAATCATGATGAAATCCTTCATACCACGGGCAGCACCGTAGGTCATTTCGCCAAGGGCAGCAGCATTAGCATCATTAGTAATAGCTACAGGTATACCGCCAAACACCTTGCTGACCTTCTCTGCTAACGGCACTATAGGACCCCAAGGAAGGTTTGGTGGATTGATAATTTCACCTGTATAATAGTTAGCGTTAGGAGCACCAATACCGATACCTTTAATTTTATCTACAGCATCGTTAGCTTCAAGCAGGCGGTACATAGCCTTGTGCAAATCGGCGATATAATCGTCGAAATTGGTATATTTACGAGTCTTAATCGAGTCGGCAGCCACTACATGGCCACGAGCATCGACGATACCGAATACAGTATTGGTACCGCCTATATCGACTCCCATTACATAAGGTTTACTCATTTTAGTAGCGAGTTTTATTTATAGGTTATTTTTTAAGTTGGCTCTCTCCAAATAGCAAGGCTTATACACGCCTTTGGCCTTTATACAGGAATATCTGCAAATATAACAAATTCTTTTCGTGATTTGCTTTTTACTTTCTACTTTTTATCCACCAGATGCAGTTTTTTCATATTTTGCAGTCTTTATTTTTAAATTGGTCCAAAATTTGCTGATACTCCAAAGATGAGTTCTGAAAATAATTATAGTAAAGATAACAAATGTGGAGTTTAGAGCCAACCTTCGAGCCATTCATTTGTTAATATTTCAGAAAATCCAAAATTAGACACAATAATCAAAAACACTGAATATGAATTTCAATAATTTCACTATCAAATCCCAGGAGGTGGTGCAAAAGGCAATCGAACTGGCCCGTCAGAATGGCCAGCAACAGATTGAACCGGTGCATATCCTTAAGGCCATAATATCTGAGAGCGAAACTATCGTGAACTTCGTGTTTCAGAAGCTCGGTGCTAATCTTAACTCTGTTAAGATGGCAGTCGACAAAGATATTACCACTCTGCCTAAGGTCAGCGGTGGTGATGTCTTCCTGAGCCGCGATGCTAACGATGCACTTCAGAAGGCTATTGACTTCTCCAAGTCTATGGGTGATGAGTATGTGTCTGTCGAGGCGCTGCTGATGGGTATCCTACGTACCAAATGCAAGGCTTCCCAGATTCTTAAAGATGCAGGTATTACAGAAGACGGCCTCAAGGCTGCTATAAATGAATTGCGTAAGGGTAATAAGGTAACAGGACAAAGTGCTGAAGAGTCTTATCAAGCCCTTAGCAAATATGCTATCAATCTTAATGACCGTGCACGCAATGGCAAACTTGATCCGGTTATCGGCCGTGATGAGGAAATTCGTCGTGTGCTACAGATTCTTTCGCGCCGTACCAAGAACAACCCTATGCTTGTAGGTGAACCTGGTACAGGTAAAACGGCTATTGCCGAAGGTCTTGCCCAACGTATTGTACGTGGTGACGTGCCCGAGAATCTGAAGTCA
>CAYNUE010000101.1:0-11341 GCA_964400325.1 uncultured Sangeribacter sp.
CCTGATTCGCACTCATTGCATGAGGAACCATGGTCGCAGCCACAGCCGCCGCAGCCGTGAACGGGCTGAAGCTCTTCGGGGGTTGCATCGCGTACTTCGACTATTTCGCCTTCGTATTTCACAGTCTTACCGGCAAAGGGATGATTGAAATCCATCTTTACTTTGTCACCGACTTCGAGCACGCGGCCCATGATACGGTAGCCTTCTTGGGTCATCATAGGCAGCATGGCACCGACTTTGACCTCTTCGGCCATGGTACCGTCTTCACGGCTAAATATAGACTTGTCAAGTTCGAGCACATTATCATCGAAACGCTGTCCGAAAGCAGCCTCAGGAGGAAGCACTGTCTCAAAACGGCTGCCCTTGCTGAGATCTTTCATAGCGGCTACAAGGCCGGGTACAATCTCGTGACTAACACCATAGACCATAACGTCGGGCTGTTCGGGTGTAGCCTCGAAAAGCTCTTCCTTAACTTCGCCCGTAGCAGGGTCTACTTCAGAGAGTTTATAGCTGTATGCTACAAATTTGCCCGGGCCTACAACCTCGAGCTCTGTATTGTCTTTCTTTATGTCCTTGCTCATAACATTCAAATTTTATTGTTTCTATAAATTATAACACCGCAAGCAGCCGTAAGGCTCATTCAACCACTTCAATCTCATCGGCATCAATGATTTCCTCAGTATCGGCGTCAGCTGCGGCAGCATCTTCGATGGACTCCTCAGGCAATTCCGGATGTTTGAGTTGATATTGCTGTTGCGGTATCTGTACGTTGAAATAAAATCCTTTAGCTACTTTATCTCGCAGTCGACGTGCAGTTGCCTCGTCGGCCTCAACAGTCAGGTAGTCGAGTCCTGGCTCTATGAAGTCGGCATCGGTAGCCCTATAGCCAAGTACATCTATCAGGTCATATTCGTGCATAGGGTAGATGACATACCATGCGTTATCGGCATCTTCGCCTGTGCCTGTACTCTTGATGGCACCCAACAGGTGTTCGAGACGGTATTCCCATATCTTGGCACTCATATCCTTGCGTTTCTCCTTAAGCACATGCACAAGGAATGACATCTGGCGTAAGTCAAATGGATTGTCGCGCAGGGTCAGTTCAGCATACTTACGGATAGTGTCAATCTCCTCTTTCGTATGTGTGGTCTTCAATCGCAGAGGGTCAGTGACATTAGCGTAAGGTGAGACACGGTAAGGGTCATAATCCTCCTGAAACATATACCCTAAATAAAGATAACGGTACTCTTCATTGGTCATGGTGGTATCGTTACGATTGTATTTAGCCATGAGCTTAGGGAAATAGAAGCGGCTCTGAGGGTCAAGAGTCTGCGTGCGTATATTGTCAAGGTCAGGACTCTCTACCTTAATTTTACGCTTGTTGTCAGCCGCCTGTTGCTGGCTGCGAGCTACCACCGGCAGCAGGAATGCTCCGGTTATTATGAGTATGCCTGTGATGCGGGCTATATGTTGTTTGAAAAAACTTAGAATCATTGGAGGGTAGTATTATAAAGCGCCAAAGCTATCACCAGCACCACACCGAGTTGCATGACGGTAATAGCGGCCGGAAACCCCTTGGCGAGAAGATAGCTGAAAAAATTACCTGACGACAGATTTACAGGACTTCCCTGGGGCGTACGGGTATAAAGCAGGAAACCTAAAAAGACTCCGACTATTGTACCTACTACCATTATGGCGTAACGCATGGCAAGGGAGCCAGTTATTGACACCCCAAGCAAGCCTACTACCATACCGGCTAAGGCACCGATGGTTATATAGCCCATGCCACGACGCTGTGCGGCTACTGCTGGGGGCTGCATGGCTGTAAGTGCTGTCACTACGAGAGTCATGCAGAGCCACCCTATCAGCAGGGTTGAGTTGAGAGGTAACAGGTCAACACCGTCGCGTCGTGCCAAACTTATGCAGAGCAAAGCCAGAAACGACAGCGGCGCTGACAACACGATGCGTGACGAGAGGGTATAAATGGACCCGAGCCACAGCAGACAACCAAGTATGATAAGTACTATATACATGACACTCGTTTTATAGTTTTAACACATTGGAGGGCTAAAGTATTAATGAAGGAGTGACAAAAATAGAGTAAATTTTATTTTCGGTCTGCAGTGTGGAAAAGAGGGGAGCAGTTTCAGGGTTTACACACTAACTGTTGTGTCAAGCTTCGGTGATACTATCTGAAGCCTTTGGATTTTCAGCACCCGGACCGGGAGCTACAGGTGCCTCGGGGTCAAGGATAGCAGCTTCTGGTTCCGCTTTCGGTGGTTCAGGGACCGGTTCAGCCTTGGCAGCAGCTGGAGCAGTGCCGCGTTTCAATTCGGGGTAGGCTATACGTGAGTGATATATTGTAGCCAAACGTTTCTTGAAGGTCTCCTTTACGGTATTGATGTCGCGGAGTGATATGGGAGCCTCGTTAAACATGCCGTCGGCTACCAGAGAATCAATGATTTTATCGACCAGAGAGTTTATTGAACTGGGTGAGTAGTCAGAAAGACTGCGTGAGGCGGCTTCTACACAGTCAGCCATCATCAGGATAGCTGTCTCACGGCTCTGTGGATTGGGACCGGGATATTGGAAAAGCGATTTATCTATGTTCTTACCTGGATTCTCGTTGACCGCAGTATTATAGAAATATTTGGTCAGACCTTGTCCGTGATGTTCGGATATGAAACTCTTGATTACCGTTGGCAGTTTCTCACGTGCAGCCATAGCAAGACCACCGGTGACGTGCGAGATGATTTTCTGGGCGCTTGTCTCCGGATTAAGACCGGCATGTGGATTAACACCATGTTGGTTTTCGGTGAAGAATACAGGACTTTCAGTCTTACCTATATCATGATAGAGGGCACCAGTACGCACCAATGTAGTATTTGCGCCTATTGCACGAGCCGCTTCTGTGGCAAGCGTGGATACCTGCATTGAGTGTTGGAAAGTGCCAGGTGCTTCCTCAGCGAGACGACGGAGTATGGGATTATTTATATCCGAAAGTTCAACCAATGTAACTGTAGAGGTAAAGCCAAAGATTTTCTCCATTACCAGAATCAGAATGTAGGCAAACGACAGTACTACCGAATTGATGGCAAATATACCGATAACACGCCACGCGAAACCACTGAGATTACCCTCGATAGTCACGCATAAGGTCAGATAACATATCACGTAGGTTATGAAAGAGAACAGCGCTGTACGAAGCAATTGCGAACGTCTGGATAACTGACGTATACTAAACGTAGATATCAGACCTACACACAGTTCAAGGAAAATGAACTGGAACTGGAAGGTAGCTATAAGGGCTACTATAAGCACAGTAGTTATAAGGCTGAATATAGCTGTACGGGCATCGAAAAACACCATTATCGTAATCGGTACCGCCGCAAAAGGTACAAGGAAGAGGCCGTTGGCAAAGAATTCAAACATCACAACAGCAAAGACTATGAAGAATGTGATGAATGTCATGAGGAACAGCATCTTACGTATATCGTTGAAGAACGACTGCCTGTAATTGAACAGAAACATGTACAGCATCGTGAAGCAAATGAGTATATACACAGATTGGCCTACAAAAAAGTAGGTATGTGATGTGGTGGTACTCTGATTACGCTTCTGCATCTCCTGATAGGTGTTGAGGTTGGTGTAAATCTGTGGGGTTATGATTTCACCTCTGTCAACTATTCGCTGGCCTTTCTTGATGATACCCAGTGCGCCGTTGGCATTCAGATATTCCTGATTGCGATATTTAGTGTCTGCAGCTGTATCAAGCACTATGTTGGGCACAAGACATATATTAAGGGCTTTCACCACCTCAGGCCCTAAATGTGATGTATTGGTGGCATTCACTGTAGCAGCATATACCGAATCAATCATCGCAAACGCTTTAGCCGGAGATAACATCTCGGAAGCATCGATATTGATAACCGAAGTGCCACCATTCTCGGACTGTGAGATTCTCAAACGTTTATTATCACTACGTTTCAGGGCTTCATAGACTTCAGGTTCTACCATACCTGTCTGGTAAGCCTTGCGCAGCAGCAGAGTGAGCAGCTGGGCATCATGTGGCGAAGCTATGTTGCGTATGGCGTTATCGAAACGGTCAGTATTCGAACTTGCGATGTTGGCCTCACGCTTTACAAAAGGTACGAAGGCCCGGTCAATGCTGTCGCGCATTGTCCTTGCGGAAGCGGAATCACGTAGTATCGGCATGTCGAAATCCGCTGTAAGCAAAGGATATTTCCACGGTTGTCCGGCCTCATAGGAATAAGACTGATGGTCGGTGCGCGGCACTACGGCCATGATGATGGCTATAGAGGCCAACATTATGGCTATACGTATGAGATTGAGGCGACTGAAGAAAGTGGTTTTCATGCGCTTTGATACTAACTATGGTGATTGATAATATTTCTTTTATGATGTCTCAGGTGGTGCGTTTAGCAAACTTGATACCCTTTATACGCCTTAGTGCCTGACATATATGTTCGACTGTCTCGGCAGTATCTATCTGGACTTTAAGGTCGCAGTGAAACAGTTCCTGTTGGGCTGTTATGTTTAGCTGACGTATATTGATACCTAAGTCTGACGAAAGCAAGGTGGTTATCTCACCCAATATGCCATGGCGGTCAATACCGTCTATCTCAATATCTGCGATGAAACGGTCAGCATGTCCCTCCCAACGTGTGGCCACGAGACGTGTGCCGAACGAGCTTTTGAGGCGCATAGCTGCTGGACAACTTACCTTGTGTACCACGACGGTCTCATTTTCATCTACAAAGCCTAATACATCGTCACCTGGCAACGGAGAGCAGCATGTATCCAGTCGGTAATTAGGTGATTCGGGATGAAGTACAAATACCTTTTTGCGGTCAATAGGCTGTACCGGTTCTGTGGTGGCTGTGGACTCTGTGCGCGATGACGACGAGAAAGGATTGCGCAGAATTTTAGATAGAAGTGAGGAACGTTTCTTATTCAGTTCTTTTAATTCCTTAGCTGACAGTGATATTTCCTCCTGTGCAAGTTTGATGTACAAGTCCTCGGGTGTTGTCAGACCATAATGGTTTACCAAACGAGCTATTATGTGTTGTGACGGGTCTATACCCTCGCGACCGAGAGTCTCTTCAATCAGCAGTCTGCCACGTTCGGCCATTGACCGCCGATTTTTGCGCAACAGGGCACCAATACGGCTCTGTGCTTTGGCCGTGTGGCAAAATTTTATCCATTCCTCCTGTGGGGTCTGCGAGGCGGAAGTTATGATTTCCACTTGGTCGCCACTGTCAAGCACATGAGAAAGAGGTACAAGACGATGATTCAGTTTGCCGGCTATACAGTGCGAACCTAAGTCGGTATGAATAGAAAAAGCCATGTCGAGTACAGTCGAACCTGCTGGCAGAGTCACCAAATCGCCTTTGGGGGTAAAGACATATATCTCTGACGAGAAGAGATTAAGTTTGATGGTGTCGAGAAAGTCGATAGCGTTAGGTTCAGGATTAGCTAAAATATCCTTTATGGTGTTCATCCACTTGTCGAGTTCGGCACTGTCAGTCTGTCCTGTCTTGTATTTCCAGTGGGCTGCGTATCCGAGTTCGGCTATCTCATTCATCTTTTGTGAACGTATCTGTACCTCTATCCAGCGTCCTCGCGGACCCATAGCAGTGAGGTGAAGAGCCCGATAACCGTTAGCCTTAGGTGTGCTGGTCCAGTCACGCAGACGGTCAGGGTGTACCGCATGACCATCAGTAAAATAAGTGTATATTTGCCAACAACGCAGCTTTTCGAGTTCGTCGTCTTCGTTTTCAAATATGACCCTTACGGCATATATGTCGTATATCTCTTCGAAAGGCACCTTCTTCTTTTCCATTTTGTTGAATATGGAATAGGCACTCTTTACACGGGCTTTGATTTCGTACTTGAAACCGGCTTCATCGAGACGCTTACGGACAGGGGCTACAAATTCTTCCACTATAGCCTGACGTTCACTTTCAGTATCGGTGACTTTGGCCATTATCTCGGCGTATGTCTGTGGATGCTCATAGCGGAACGCAAGGTCTTCGAGTTCGGTTTTGATTTTGCTGAGTCCGAGACGATGTGCCAACGGAGCGTAGATATAAAGAGTCTCGCCGGCTATCTTGTACTGCTTCTCTGGACGCAGTGAGCCAAGAGTACGCATGTTGTGCAGGCGGTCAGCCATCTTTACAAGTACTACACGTACATCGGTAGACATTGAAAGAAGGAGTTTACGGAAATTCTCAGCCTGCAATGAAGCTTTATCTCCGAATATACCACCTGATATTTTGGTCATACCTTCGACTATCGAGGCTATCTTTGGCCCAAAGTGATGCTCTATGTCCTCACGGGTGTACTCTGTATCTTCTATTACATCATGCAACAGCGCCGAGCATATAGATGTAGAGCCGAGGCCCAGTTCGGAAATTACAATCTGAGCTACGGCTAACGGGTGGAGTATGTAAGGTTCACCGCTACGTCTTCTTACACCCTTATGGGCTTCCTTGGCGAAGCGGAAAGCACGTTTTATTATATCGACTTTCTTGCGGTGATTACTGGCAAGATAAGCGTCGAGCACGTTCTGGAAAGCCTCGTTAATGAGCCTTTCCTCTTCGATGGGATCCGGCTGTATATTGCGTGAGGTCATAGGCATATTGGAAAGTATGCAAATTTAGCAAAAAAAGCCAATAAAGGTATAATCTGAATGTAATAATGATGCTTATCCGGATTCCGTTTATTTATGTTTAGCGATTCAAGCTGGTGGCGTTAGAGTCATTTCAGTAAGTATGTCGAGAGCTATGCTGACAGTGGGAACTTTGTGGATAAGAAATGAGCGTCGGCCGTTGACTTCGCGAATTTCACAGCGACGTGGATGAGCGCGAAGGTAAGCAAGAACTCGCCCGAAGGCTTGCGAACGATAGTAGGCTTTATTGTCGTCACTGACGAAGTAAAGCCGCATTTTACCACCTTTGAGCACAAGGCGTTCGATACCGAGACGACGAGCTGCAATACGCAGAGGTACCACCTTTATCAGTTCTTCAGTAACATCTGGTATAGAGCCAAAGCGGTCGCGCAATTGAGTACGGAATTCTTCGGTCTGCTGTGGCTGCTCCATGTTGTCCAGCTGTTGGTAAAGACTGATACGTTCGCTTTCCTGAGGTACATAATCGGGCGGAAGGCGAAGTTCAAGGTCACTTTCGATAGTACAATCGGCAGTAAATTCCTCTTCCTTGCCGGCATTGACATCTGTGAAGGTATCGCCGAACTCTTCGGTCTTAAGTTCGGTGACAGACTCACGTAATATTTTCTGATATGTCTCGTAACCCAAATCGGCTATAAATCCGCTTTGTTCAGCACCTAGCAGGTTGCCGGCACCGCGTATGTCGAGGTCTTGCATGGCTATGTGTATGCCTGAGCCGAGGTCTGAAAAGCTTTCGATAGCTTGCAGACGTCGTCGAGCCACAGGGGTGAGTGGTACTCCGGTAGGCACAAGCATATAACAGAATGCCTTACGACTGCTACGTCCAACACGGCCACGAAGCTGATGTAGTTCACTTAGGCCGAAATGATGTGCATTGTCGATGATGATGGTGTTGACATTGGGCATGTCGATACCGTTCTCGACAATAGTTGTCGATAGTAGCACATCATAATCATGATTGGAGAAATCCTCGATAGCTTTTTCCAGACGTTCGGGTGGCATCTGACCGTGGGCGGTCACAACGCGCACACCCGGCACAAGACGACGTAGCTGTTCCTCGATACGGGTAAGATTGTCGATACGGTTTGAGATATAGAATACCTGGCCGTTACGACTAAGTTCGAAATTAACGGCTTCGGCAATTGTATCGTCCTCAGTTCCGGCTACTGTGGTCACTATAGGGTGACGGTTAGCCGGGGGCGTATTGAGTGAACTAAGGTCACGCGCTCCCATAAGCGAGAATTGCAATGTGCGTGGGATAGGAGTAGCCGATAATGTCAGAGTATCGACATTGACTTTCATCTGTTTCAGTTTCTCCTTGACAGCGACACCGAATTTCTGTTCTTCATCTACTATCAGCAGCCCAAGGTCTTTGAAGCTGACAGTCTTGCCAATCAGCTTGTGAGTACCTATTATGATGTCTATCTTGCCTGCGGCCAAATCGGCAAGAATCTGTTTTGTCTCTTTTGCAGTACGGGCACGCGACAGAAATTCTACACGTACAGGAAGGTCTTTGAGGCGTTCGCTGAAAGTATGGTAATGCTGCATGGCCAATACCGTAGTCGGTACAAGTACAGCTGTCTGTTTTGAGTCTACAGCAGCCTTGAATGCCGCACGTATGGCTATTTCAGTCTTACCAAAGCCCACATCACCACATACAAGGCGGTCCATCGGTCGTGCTGATTCCATATCGGCTTTGATGGCTTGTGTGGCTTTGAGTTGGTCAGGGGTATCTTCATAGATAAAGCTCGCTTCCAACTCGTGCTGAAGATAAGAGTCAGGTGAGAAAGCAAATCCTTTCTCCTCACGGCGTGCTGCATAGAGTTTTATAAGGTCTCGTGCTATATCCTTGAGCTTAGTCTTGGTTTTCTCTTTGAGACGATTCCATGCACCACTGCCTAATTTGTTGACCTTCGGTGGTACTCCTTCTTTGCCACGGTATTTGGAGAGCTTATGCAGAGCGTGTATGCTGACCAGAATTATATCATCATTCTGGTAAACAAGCTTTATTACTTCTTGTGGACGTCCGTTTACATCGGTCTTGATTAGACCTGCGAAGCGTCCTATACCGTGGTCGATGTGTACGATGTAGTCACCGATTTCAATCTGAGCCAGCTCCTTAAGACTTAGCGCGAGTTTGCCGCTACGTGCTTTGTCGCTACGCAGATTGTATTTGTGGAAACGGTCGAAAATCTGATGATCTGTAAAGTAGCATACTTTCAGCTCATTGTCTGTAAAGCCTTCATGTATAGTGTGGTCAACCGGAGTAAAATCTATCTTGTCTCCACGGTCGGCAAAGATACTACGCAGACGCTCGTTCTGATAAGGCGAGTCGCTGAGTATCATGATACGGTAGCCCTCGTCAAGCAGACGTGTAAACGACTCCGCTATCATGTCGAAATTCTTATGGTATAGTGCCTGTGGCGTGCAGTCGAAAGCCATCGACGCGTCTGTATGGTAAGGTGATACGGTATCTGCCGAAGTGCCATACTGCACCATCTTCATGGAGCCAAGACGTTCGGCAAAACTTTCGTAGTTGACCACATTCGACATAGCGTTACGGTCTCCTTCATCAGTAATTGCTACAGCCTCTGATAATGTCTCTGTGGTTATGGCCTTTACACGCTGTAGCAGCCACGCAGCTGACTGGCACAGTATGACTGTACGGGCATCAATGAAATGCAGTAGCGACACAGCTCCCTCACCGTCAGGACGTGTGGCACCCATGACGGCAATCTCATCGAGTTTTCGTTCACTTAGCTGTGTTTCTACATTGAATATACGTATCGAGTCAATCTCATCGTCAAAGAAGTCGATACGATACGGCAACTCGTTACTGTATGAATAGACGTCGAATATTGAACCACGTTTTGCAAACTGTCCAGGTTCATAGACATAATCGGTTTCAGTAAATCCGAGTTCGCGCAACTTTGCAGCAAGCTGCGTCATTTGTATGCGCTCGCCTGTACGCAGACGTACGGTATCGTTTGACACTTCCTCGGCCGATGGCACTTTTTCAGCCAGTGCTTCCGGACATGTTACTACCCAACGCAGACGGTTATCGTGCTGCCATGCATCGAGCACTTCAGTACGCAGAATCACTGATGGTGCATCAATCTGGCCGTATTTTATATCACGCCTATAACCGCTGGGAAATATGGCTACTTCCTCTTCACCAGCAATCTGGCACAGGTCGTGGTAGAGGTATCCTGCTGTCTCCATGTCATCGGCCACAAGCAGGAACGGCCCGCTCTTGCGGCGCGGCAAACCTGCGAAAAGCATAGCCGGTGCGCTACCTGATAGTCCGGTGATGGTTATATGTTGTGTGTTGGCGCTGTCAAGCATGGTCGACAGTGCTTTGATACGTGCCGGTGTGGCGAAGAGAGAATCTGCCTCTTTAAGCTGCATGTAGTCTATTTATTTTTTACCTTTACCCGTCAGCAGACGCTGCATTTCTTCGGGCGAGTTCAGTATCTCGCGGGCTTTATCCAATCCTGGGTCATTACGAAGGCCTTGTATAATCTTGCCTTTGTCGTAATAATAGCGAGAGGCTATCTCCTGCCCGAGATAGGTTGATATTGCCTGGCGTTTTTGGTCGAGGTCATGGTCGAGATTATGAGTCAGAAGTTTCGCAAGCACATCGAACTGTTCGCGGGTCTCGTCGTTGAGATATCCTTCATGTTCTGCTGTCTCGCGTAAGTCCTTTATCATCTCTTCGCATACCTTATCGTATTTGAAGCGTTCTGGATCGATACTTTTCTTGAAGTCGGCGAAAATCTCGTCTGTAATTTCAAATTCTTCAGCTGGTGGTATTGACTGATTTTCGGCTGCATAGCGTGTGGCATAATCGAACGCCCAGTTATCACGTACTATATTGTAAACAAGACGGTCGAGTTTTTCCCATTCTACTTCTACATCGGGTGTAAGACCACCCCCATCACGTACCTCTCGGCCATGCAGGGTCTTGTAGACGTTAGTAAGCGAATCAGGTACACGACCTACCGAACCATCAGGATTACGGTGCGAATAGTCAATAGCCTGTATCAGACGTCCGGAAGGTATATAGTACTTGGCAGTAGTTACTTTGAGCAGAGCGTCATAAGGCATTTGCAGTGTGCTTTGGACTAAACCTTTGCCGAAACTACGGCTACCTACCAGCACCGCACGGTCAAGATCTTGCAGCGAGCCGGCTGTAATCTCAGATGCCGACGCCGAACCGCCATCGATAAGCACTGCCAATGGTATGTCGGGCAGCAGAGGCGTACGGGTGGTCTTATAGGTTCTTTCCGAACGGTTGTCACGGCCCTTCGTGCGCAATACTTCTGTACCTTTTGGCACAAAGAAGCCGACTATATCGACAGCACTTTCAAGTAGACCGCCACCATTGCCACGAAGGTCAAGCACTACACTGCGGAAGCGTGGGTCTTCCTTAAACTGACGTAGAGCTGTCTCTATCTCTTCTGGTGACTTGTCGATAAATGAAGTAAGCTGTATATAGCCCGTACCATCTGGCAGCACAGCAGCATAAGGCACACTGGGCTGAGCTAACTTTTCACGCTCTATACTAAAAGTCAGTATGCTGTCTGTGACGAAAGGACGCTGCACTGTTACTTCAACTGTAGTGCCTGGTTC
>CAYNUE010000102.1:0-11255 GCA_964400325.1 uncultured Sangeribacter sp.
ATGTATGCTAACCATGTCTATCGATTAGGAAATCTCTCAAAAATTTCGTAACTTTGTAATTAAAACGTACTCGCGCAGACGAATAGGCCAACCACTGTAAGTAAAATTATATTCAACATATTTAAGAACTTTCTTGTAGCCGCGAAAAAAACTTGGTTCCCCGTCTGCCTACTTGGAAGTTCTATAACGTTTATGTATGGCATCAACGGAGATAAAATACAACGTATTAGATTTGTTTTGTGGGTGCGGAGGTTTGTCCAAAGGTTTTGAGCAGGCCGGGTGCAACATTCTCATCGGTGTTGATTTTGATGCCGCTCCTCTACGAACTTTTGAGTACAATCATAAAGGTTCAAAAGGCTTGCAGTTAAACCTCGGTGATTCTGCTTCCTTTGATGTTATTGAAAATGCATTAAACAATAAATCCGTTGACATCATTATTGGAGGTCCTCCATGTCAAGGATTCAGCCTAACTGGTCCGCGCAATTTTGAAGACCCACGTAATCAATTATATTTAGCTATGATTGAAGCGGTTCGACGTTTCAATCCCAAAGCATTTATGATTGAGAATGTTCCTGGTATGGGGAACTTATACAAAGGAGCCATTAAGGAAGAAGTTATTAAACACCTATCTACTTTAGGCTATAAAGTGACTTGTAAAGTGGTATGTGCTGCTGACTATGGTGTTCCACAAATTAGACAACGCCTTGTTTTTATCGGTCTAAGAGATACAGAAAACTATTTTGAGTTTCCCGACCCAATTCTTACCGAAGAGCAATATATAACCTGTGAACAAGCAATTTCAGATTTGCCGTCTTTAGTTGATTGTCTTGGAGAGGAAATATCCGAATATGAAACAGCTCCTATAACAGACTATCAACGCCAAATGCGCGGCGATTGTCAAATTCTCTACAATCACGTTGCAATTAATCACAAACAATTCGTTAAAGACGTGATTGCAAAAGTCCCCGACGGAGGCAATTATAAAGACTTGCCTCCTGGAGTAGGAGAAAGCCGTAAGTTTAATATGGCTTGGACCCGATATGCAAGTAACAAGCCCTCCCGTACTATAGACACTGGACATCGCAATAATTTCCATTACAAATGGAACCGTTGCCCGACTGTACGTGAGAGCGCCCGTTTACAATCTTTTCCTGATAATTTTGTTTTTCTTGGGAACAAGACTCAGCAAAACCGTCAAGTTGGTAATGCCGTCCCAGTTCTTATGGCACAAGCTATGGCCAAACAAATTATAAAATTCCTCACCAAATGAAAAGCCTATTTCATAGTATAGACTTATTCGCAGGATGCGGAGGATTAATGGACGGATTTGAAAAAAATCCGTTGTTTTCTACCTTAGCTTGTGTAGAGTGGGAAGAAGATCCGTGCAATACCTTGCGCCAACGGCTTCGAGACAAATATAATAAACCTAATGCTAATGACATTGTCGTACGTTTCGATATGCAACGTACTGATGAATTGTTTGCAGGCTTCGATGATGCCAACTTTGGGAAAAATCCTGGTTTAGATAAGTTAGTGGGCAACCACAAAATAGATGTTATAATTGGCGGTCCCCCTTGTCAGGCATACTCTCTTGCAGGTCGTATTCGCGACGAGTACGGAATGAAAAACGACTACCGAAATTATCTCTTTGAAAGTTACGTCAAAGTCGTTAGTCATTTCAGACCTCAATTTTTCGTTTTCGAGAATGTACAGGGAATGTTATCGGCTGCTCCTGATGGAGAACTAATAACATCCAAAATTCGAACAGCATTTAACAAAATAGGATATGAAATACCTCTTGACTTAAAGAAATGTGTGTTTGATGTTTCTGATTTTGGGTTGCCACAACATCGTAAACGTGTTATCATCATTGGAATTGACACTCATGTCTACAATGAGTTTGAGCAAACTGCAATCTTTGAGTTATTCTATCATTGTATACGTTTACGCAAGTGTTCTCCTATGACAGTTGAGGAAGCCATAGGAGATCTACCGCCTATATTCCCTTTGAAGTCAGTATTGCGAGAACATGGGCGTAATTTTTCACATTCACCTTTTACCACTGATATTCCCAACCATGTACCTCGCTTCCATAATCTCAGAGACATTGACACTTTCAGAATGTTAGCAGAGGATATAGAATCTGGTACTTGTGAATACATTAGCCCTGGGAAACTAAAAGAGTTGTATACTAAACTAACCGGGAAGAAAAGTAATATTCACAAATACTACGTTTTGAGACGGAATGAACCAAGCAATACTATTCCTGCACATCTTTATAAAGACGGTATGCGTCACATTCACCCCGACTCAAAACAAGCGCGGTCAATTACAGTTCGAGAGGCTGCTCGATTACAAACGTTTGATGACGACTTTATCTTTACTGGAAGTATGGGCGCACAATATAAAATGATAGGCAATGCGGTACCGCCTAAGTTCGCCGAAATTTTATCTGCTGCCCTTGCTAAGGTTATAACTACTTTGTACCATGAGTGAATATTACATAAAAAAACTCAAAAGTCAAGAGATGGGATCTCCCACTCTTAATCCCGACGGAACTTATAAGTTTCACCGTGGACGCTATCTGCTTATCACTAAAGAGGGATTAGACTTTTTTCCTTATCTTTCTAGCATTGTCCTGAATGATTCTACAGCTATTCCCATTAAGACTCAGTTTTCGGACAATTTGGTTTACGCCAAATATGTTTACCACAACTCCCTTTTAATACCTACTGAACAGAAAATTGGTGTGTCAGATAGAAATGAGCATCGTCTTTATCTAAATAACGATTTAGACGACAACAAGAAATATTTTCATCCAAACGATATTATCGTTTTTGAGAAAATACGTGAAGGTGATATGGTTTATTTCAACATGAACCTCATTTCTCCACACGACTGGGCACATTACAAAATTCTTGACAAAATACTTAGAGGCAAAACCACTATTATCTATAACGGTGAGTTAGATTTCCTTCAACATTCTGTTATCAACCCCGATACTGTAATCGTAAACGACACACAGGTTATCGAGGCTATAGGACACCAACAAGAGCAGGTTATTCAGTCAGGCGAACACGACACCTCTCCTAATTCTACTGAGGAACTTATGGGAGCAAACCTTTTCAATTCTCGCTCTTTCCGCGATTTCGTCATGTTGGCTTACGAATATAAATGTGCCATTACACGTCAAGTTATTTCTTGCAATGGCTTTATTAACCTTGAAGCCGCACATATCAAGCCACGAGCCCACAAAGGGGCATTTCTTCCTTGCAACGGAATAGCAATGAGTCGTGATATGCATTTTGCTTTTGACAAAGGATTTTTCACCTTGACTCCCGATTTGCATGTTTTGATTCATGAGGATGTGCTTAGAACTGATTCATACATCAATCAATTCAACCAAACTCAAATCTTTGTGCCGCAAGTTGATTACTTTAGACCACGTGAAGAGTTTCTAATCCATCACCGAGAGCATATATTCGGCTCATTCCGTCAAATTCGCCCATTAGAATAAATTATTCGCATTTCTTCTTTTATGACTCTAATAGCATTTTAACTACGGGAATTAACTAATACTAATTAACTCTTAACAATGGATGCAGGAAAAAAGAAAATAAATGACATTCTAAATGGAAACCGTCAACTAGTAATTCCCTTCTTTCAGCGTTCATATGTGTGGAAAGAAGATTTGTGGGAAAGGTTCCTTGAAAGTATGGGACAAGTATCACAAACGGGAAAAGAATATTTTCTTGGTTCAGTGATTCTAAAACAGATGTCTACCTCCACGTCCTCCACAATAGGCGACATAAGAACTGTGATCGACGGTCAACAACGAATGACAACCCTAGCATTATTTCTTAAGGTCCTTTGTTTCAAAACTAATCGAAAACGCAAGTTTGAGAATATGTTTATTCTTGATGAAGGTAAGTATGCTATCGTTCATAACATGTTCGATCGAATCATATTTGATGAAATCATCGCACAAGGAGAACTTGCTCCGATAGATTCTGAAAGTCGGCTTGCCGAAGCTTACAAGTATCTTATAGAAAATGTAGATGTAACGAAACTCAATCTTGACACCATACTTGCCCATATCTCATTCGTGGGGATAGACCTCAATAATGATGATGACGAACAGGTAATCTTCGATACAATAAACTCAATCGGCGTCACCCTCACAACAGGTGAACTTCTTAAGAATTACCTATTCAGTCAAGAAACTATCCAAATCTATCTGTCAAAATGGAAACCTGTATTTGAATCTGACGAAGAAACGTTGAAATATTGGGACTCTGGTGTAACACAAGGAAGAAAGATACGTAAAAACCTTGAAACGTTCCTAAATGCTTATCTTCACATCAAAATAAATGATCCCGCTTATGGATTTGATTCCGTAAAAAAGGAACGCTTTAACAGAGTAGAAGATCTGTTCAGTCAATATAAAGATTTCATATCTATAACCGGAATAGCCTATAATACTTTGGTAGATGACCTGACAGAATATGCAAAAATTTACAGACGTTACCTATCTCCAAAGATTCTTAATGAAGAGGTACCGGCAACGTATGGTCTTGACCGTCTGAACCTTATCATTTTTGGACTTGATACAACGACTCTTATGCCTTATCTACTCTATGTACTTAGGAATCAAAGTATTCAGGAAGAAATAAATAGAATTTCCCATGTTCTGGAATCGTATCTTATGCGACGTATAGTCTGTAAGCGTAGTACTAAAAACTACAGCGACCTTTTTTCTCAATCGCTGATAGGCACACAGTTTCTTACAGCTCAATCACTGAAAGAATATCTTGAGTCAAAGGAAACTGACTCTTCTCTTGCCATGCCTAGAGACGACGAACTTATCTATGCATTTGAAAATAATATTCTTCTGGATGTACGTTCCAAGGGTATATTATATCTTCTCGAATCAAAAATTCGTAGTCCCCGACACTCTACAGCACTCAAATCATTCAATTCCTATACTTTAGAGCATCTGATGCCCAAGAAATGGAAACCAGAAACATGGCCAATAGCAGATGTTGCCCAAACCGAGTCTCGAAATCTCAAGCTAAAGACTTTAGGTAATTTAGCACTCCTAACTCAAAGTCTTAATTCCTCTATCAGTAACAATAGTTGGCCTATAAAACTAAATGGTAACACCAATAAAAAAGGATTAAAAGAATATGCGTCAGGACTTGATACGATGATATTCGTCCTCTCTCAGAACGATTGGAATGAGTCCAAAATTGAGATTCATGCCCATTGGTTATTTGATAATGCTCGAGTAATTTGGAATTTCGAAGACATAGAATTTGAGCCTAGAAGTCGCGAGGTACACGAAATCGAAGAAGATACTATAACAGTAGCAGAACCTACGTACAATCTCTTCACATCGGACTCTTCATTTGATTTTGAAGTGGAGCCTAAGAAGATTAATAGTAATAACGACAGAACTAAATTCTCACTTGATGGAGGAAGAACATTCTTGTCAAAGAACCGCTTTGTTCTTGAAGGGATACATTTGTATGTCGCTATGTTTCCAAATAAAACGCTTACTGAACTTAAGACTATTTTTAAGGATTCGATGCTAAAGCAATTCAAACGGCTCGGATTTCTATGTTCAGAGGCTGATCTCAAGAAGACTCTTACACGTGGTCGAAAGCCCACCAACGCAGAACTTTCACGTTGGTATTTCCTTGAAAAATCTGCCTGGATGACTTCAAGAGATGGTATTCGTTTTACTGTATCCACCCAAATCACACTAGACTCAGCAAATGCTGTACGTACAATTCTCGAAAATGTAGGAATTACAATAGTGACTAATAAATGATATTTCATTTTATCTTTATTTGTAATAATTAAGTTGTTTAAATTAATTTCCAGATGTTAAAATGAAATAATACAATTAAAATACAGTGTATTCGGTATAGGACACATATATTGTAGTTACCTTATTCTAATATTCCGTACTAATGCCAGAATACGCTGTACTCGACAAATATGGATAAAAACGATTACCAATGTTTGCCTCAATCCAAGGGACAGGACAAAGGCTACGGAAGAATGGTTATAAGACGAAGAGAGGTATAAGGAGAGATAGCATATCAAGCAGACAAATACCTGGATGGACAGTTTCAAAGTCGTACTTATACAGTTTGATAATAACATAGCCAGTTGGAGGAGGTGGAACTTCTTGGCCTTTATCGTTATTTTCCTTAAAATTTCACAAATCAAATTAGTTTAAACAACTTTAATAAATAAATTTGACAAGTACATCGAAGAGAAAAAATGTTATGACAAAGTTCTATAAGCGTACCACTATTAAATTTTATGGTTTAGCACATAAAGAGGCCAAATTGATTCATACATAATATGAGCCAATTCTATTAAGGTAGGGAAGGATGAGGGGTAGGCACCGTGCGTCAGCAGCGGCCCAGTCTAAGGTGGAAAGGTCGGAGGGTGAGAGCCAGCGGAGGGCGTTGTGTTCGAGGCAGTGGGGAGTAGAGGAGGGTTGGAGGTGAGAGAGGCAGATGGTCATTCGGAGGATAAAGTCAGGATATTCGTGTTCGATTTCAGGGAGAAGGGTGTCGACTTCAATTTGGCAGTCGAGTTCTTCGAGGATTTCACGTTTGATGGCTTCCTCTTCGGTTTCACCGGGTTCGATTTTACCGCCAGGGAATTCCCATTTCAAGGATTTATATGCCTTATCGGAATATGGTCTTTGAGCGACTAATATTTTTCCTGCATCTATAATTGCTGCACCAACTACACATATGGTCTTTTTATCCGACTTCATGAGGTTAAATAATTTTTCCAATAAAGAAGATTTAAAGATATAAGTAACATAGTAAAATACTGACTCAGTAGGTTATTTTATATTACTTCAGCATCTTTTAGCGCTTTGAGGACTCTTTCATACTCTTCAGGAGTAATATCTACTTTAGGCCATGCCTTCTTGTTGGAAGGGACAGCCTCTCTATACGCATCTCTAATCATCTGATGAGTAACGATGTTTTCAGTCGGAATTTTGTACTGCTTGATGATAGGTTTAAGATATTCCACAGCACTTTCTATCTGTTCTTCGGTCAAGGGAGCTTCGAGTGTATTACCATGAAATTCAATTCCGATAGTAAAATTGTTAGCCTTAAATCGGTTACCCAATTTTGAATAACCAGCATGCCAGGTAACATCTACCGGGTCAGCCAAAACATACCTCGTGCCATCTTTATCAATCACAACATGACAACTCACCTTATGGTCAGACCTACACATATTGTTAGCAACATCTTCCGCACTACCCATAGCTGCTGTATGGTGAAGCACAACACCTTTCACTTCGTTACTATTAAGATAACGATTTTCTGTATACTGAGTAGCGACCCAATATTTACCGGGTTTCTTCCATTTTGGATTCCCCTGACGCCGCATGTTCGTTAATAGTTCAGTAGCCGAATGTGCTGTAACTTTATAATTACCCTTATTGGTAAAGATACATAGGCATACTATAGTTAAGGCTAATATGACACCAAGTAATCCCCATACCCATTTCTTCTTATCTGTTATTTTCATTTTTACTCTAAAACGATTATCTGTTAAGTATAGTAAAGTCTTTTCTTCATCTAAATTACAAAATTAACCAATTTATAAAAGATTTCCTAATCTTTACCTAAACCTCACATTACATTTGATTCAATCAGTAACCGTCTCCACTATACCGATAATAAAAAACACTAAGTCACCTACGAACCCACCTATCATAGAAAATGTTATATACATAAATCAAGAGTAAAGAAAAGGGCGTGTAGATATATTTATCCTCAATCAAAAAGTAAATGCTATGAAAAAGTTTTTGAAATTTCTGCCGGTACTGTTAGCCGGTATTCTGGCAATATCGCTATGGAGCTGTAGCGATGACAAGGATGAACCAGTATCATACAATGATTTGCCGACAGCAGCAAAGACCTTCTTAACTACATACTACCCTTCTGTAAATACAGTCAGTGTGACTAAAGATAAGGATGAGTATGACGTAGTGCTTGCCAATGGTCACAAAGTAGACTTCAATAAGCAGGGAGAATGGGAAGATGTAGATGCACCGATGGGACAGACAATACCTACAGGCTTCTATCCAGCTGCCATAGATGACTATGTGGCCAATATGGCTGACAATGCTGGCATCAATGAAATATCAAAGGAACAGGAAGGTTACGAAGTTGAAACTCTTACCGGACAAGAGTTACATTTCAATTCTACTGGCACTTTCTTAGGCTATGACAAATAAATAGCCTTTAAACGATTAACAGTCAGCAAAATGAAAGGGAAGTCCCAAAAGGATTTCCCTTTCATTTTTATTTAAAGTGAAAAGATTTCGGAGCTATGATTACTTACGCTTACCAAGTAGAAAGCGTAAAGGACGGTCAACACGTCCTGCCCATGCCTCTTCATTGTGAGGTGCTCCTTCATCTACATAGCTGTCAAGATTAGTAGGGGTAGCGTAACCTTTACTACGGGCTATCGAGAGAGCCTTATCCTCCCACGGACCATAATAAGCATCGATTGTAGTGGTACCATGGTCGAAATACAGTCGGTGAGTATAAGCATCAGGCAATGACGTCTCGACAAAATTCATCATAGCGTTACCAAAACTGTCACCGGCCTCAAGTGAACCATACCAATGAGTCGAAAGACATCCAGCCCCACCGAATGTCTCAGGATAGAGACATATCAGATACAGTGACATCAGTCCACCCATACTTGAGCCCATCACCATAGTGTTATCGCGGTCAGCAAGAGTCGGATAAATGTAATCTATAGTCGGTTTAAGAGTATTGACCACAAAAGCAGCATAGTTATCGCCCTCTACCGGTTGTCCCTTCAAGCGTACTTCAGCCATGAGTTCATCAAGACCAGCAGCTGTCACTGCCTGTTGTGGCATTAGCTGTGATACGCGTGTAGCGGCATTACTGTGTATGCCTACTATTATCGGTGGAGTTATTTCACCTTCTCTCACAAGACGACACGTCGTGGCATCCATTTCCCATGCTTGGCCATTCCATGTAGTCGAAGCATCAAACAGATTCTGTCCATCGTGCATGTACAATACCGGATAACGGCGAGTACTATTGGCGTCATAGTTTTCCGGCAACCATACGTCGACTGTTACCGTATCACGCAACTGAGGCGAATACATACGTAATCTTTCAATGGCACCGCAATCAGCATGCTGCATCGCTGGCATAGTGGCCTTACACACCGATATACTGCTCGCAACAGCAGCACACCCTATCATAAAACGAATAATATCAGTCATAGAGTTTAAAGTCTAAGTGGAAACTTGTGTTAAGTATATTCACAAAATTAGTTATTTATACCATATCATAAGCACGCTAAAAATTAAAAATATATAAAGCCAAAGAAAAATACCGGTCTATCTACTGTTTTTTGAGTAATTTTGCAGTCAGTTTCAGATTTACCGCAGATTTCGGGCCGAGATGGTCCGCCGATAATAACTCAAAAATGGAAGAAAATAATAAGCAATTAGGATTCGGTGCCCTCGTCGGTATCATTTTTGGCATGATGGTAGGTTCGGGTTTATATAACATACCTCAGAACCTTGCAATCGGTGCAGGACCGGGAGCTGTAGCTCTATCGTGGGTGATAACAGCAGCTGGAATGTTGCTCTTAGTGGCTACTTTCAAGATATTATCCGACCGACGTCCCGAGCTAAATGCCGGTATATACCAATACGCCAAAGAAGGTTTCGGTAACTTCGCAGGCTTCAACATAGCCTGGGGATACTGGCTCTGTACGGCATTTGCCAACGTAGCTTATGCTGTAATGCTTAATGACAGTTTCGGAGCCTTCTTCCCGGCTCTCCTACCCCATCGCTGGCCTACCCTGATATTTGGCACAGGTCTGATATGGCTGATGTACTTCCTTGTGGCCGGCGGCATACGTACAGCACGCCTTCTTAACAACATATTGGCTATTGTCAAGGTAGCCGCCATAGGACTTATCGTAGTAATTCTCTGTCTCAACATACACCTCGGGCTTTTCCAACTAAATTATTTTAATGAACTTACTGACACCACATCTCTGTGGACACAGGTAAAGAGTACAATGATGGTTACACTCTGGTGTTTCATCGGTATCGAGGGTGCTGTGATGATGTCAGCACGTGCCAAACGTTCGCGTGATGTCGGGAAAGCCACAGTCACAGGATTCTTTACGGCCTGGTTACTGTACGTACTAGTTTCCATGCTTTGTTACGGTGTGACCACACGCGCCACACTGGCCGGCCTTGATAACCCTTCGGTAGCATACGTTTTGCATGACCTCTGCGGAGCATGGGCCTACTATTTCGTTATCTTAGCCGTTATTGTATCGCTTTTAGGCGGTTGGTTAGCCTGGACATTAGTTTGTGCACAGGTCCCCTACGAAGCGGCACAGGTAAAAATATTTCCTCGCTCTTTCTTACGACTCAACCGACACGGTATGCCCGCTTTCGGTCTGTTTGTATCAAGTATAGTAATGGAATGTTTTCTGATAATGGTGATGGTGGCCGATGACGTTTACATGGCTGCACTCATCATTACGGGTGTAATGATTCTGCCAGCTTATCTTTCAGGAGGTATGTATCTCTTCAAACTTACTTTGAAACCCGAACGTCTTGGCCTGCAAAATCGCAAACACTTGCTGCGTTATCGTTTGGTGTCAGGCCTTTGTGTGCTCTACTGTCTATGGATGATATATGCCGGAGGTATAAAACTCTTTCTCTTCAGCTCCGTATTCTACCTGGCCGGCATAGGCTTTTACCTGAAGGCACGCCACGAACGTCGTGCCGAAGGCACCCTTCGCTTTACCTCAGCCGACGTCATCACCTCAGCATTGCTTACAATTGGCGTCATCTCTTCCGGCATATTATTGGCTAAAGGTGACATTCCCTTCTGATAACCCGCCGTATCAGCACCTCCTTTGGGGGTAATTCTTGTGTTAACTGTCGCGCCAGTATCACGACAATTTGATAGGCAAGATTCCTTCGTGATGCCTATCGTAGTACCCCCATCAGAGTAATTTCTTTAGTTCTTCGACATCAGGCAAAGCCTCACGCAATTTATCCGGCATATCTTTACTAAGACGATATGTTGCCACACCCATGGGCTTCGCATAATCCTGAATGACATACTCAACGAAGTCCTTATTGGCGTTCTTGCACAGTACAATTCCGATAGAGGGATTTTCATGCGGTTTCC
>CAYNUE010000103.1:0-11190 GCA_964400325.1 uncultured Sangeribacter sp.
AGATTATCTGAGAAGCTTATAGTGTACTGTACTTAATGGGTATCTAACCATGCCAGTAAATCAGCTACTACAAATGTCGAACCGCCAACATAAATGATGTCATCTGAAGATGCTTCAGACATAGCTTTTTGCCATGCTTCGACAGGAGTAGGACACAAGTGGCAGTGAAGCCCCGCATTTGAAGCCAGTTGGAAGAGCTGTTCCGCAGGAAGGGCACGTGGGATAGCAGCCTGAGTAACATAATATGTAGCATAAGATGGTAACAGAGGCAGGATGTGGTCTACTGCCTTATCAGCTACGAAGCCTATTATCATACGAAGTTTTGCACCGGGACACCGTGAGATGAGGCGTTCAAGTTGTGCCATATTATAACGTAGGCCAGCTTCATTATGGCCTGTATCGCAGATAGCCAGGGGAGTGTTATTAAGTATGGTCCAGCGGCCACGTAGACCGGTAAGAGATTCCACTTCAGCAAAACCTCTGCATACAGCTTCATCATTAAGAGTCACTCCAGCACGTCGCAGCATTGCTACGGCTGATAGAAGAGTATTGGCATTAGCCTTTTGGTAATCTCCTGAGAGTGCAAAATGGAATTTGGCAGGCGATATGGCTTCACAGTCAAGGCCTGTAGGGTCGGACTCATGCACAGAGAGCAGTAATTTCTCATCGCCAGCAAATATAATCTCTGTACCTACATCCGTTGCACGTTGTTCGAATACCTTGCGCACTTCACCCTCTGCTTCGCCTATGACTACTGGTATATCTTTTTTTATAATACCCGCCTTTTCTGAAGCTATGGCAGGAAGGGTAGTACCGAGAAACTGTGTGTGGTCTGGTGAGATATTGGTTATTACTGTAGCTATAGGGGTGATGATGTTGGTTGAATCAAGTCGGCCCCCCATGCCTACTTCTATGACGGCATAATCCACCTCCTGACGTGCAAACCAGTCGAAAGCCATCATCATCGTCAGTTCGAAAAAGGAGGGGTGAAGGTCTGTCTGTACTGAACGCCAGCGTTGTACGAAATCAGTGACAGCACTGCGTGGAATCATCTCGCCATTGACGCGTATGCGTTCGCGAAAATCAACAAGATGAGGTGAAGTATAAAGACCTACTTTGTAGCCTTGTGCCTGAAGCATAGCTGCCAAAGTGTGGGAAGTGCTGCCTTTGCCGTTAGTGCCGCCGATATGAATGGATTTAAACTTTGTATGCGGATGGCCGAAAATACGGTCAAGTTCAAGTGTGGTCTCGAGGCCAGGTTTATAGGCCGCTGCGCCCACACGTGAAAACATGGGCAGCTGCGAATATAGAAACTGTATGGCTTCATCGTAAGCACTGTCGCTACCAGGGTGCGAAAATGAGCCAAGTTCTTGCTTTTGTGATTGCATGATTATATTGTCAGAAGGCATATATTAGATAGCCGGCTAAGCCAGCCATAATTATTACCAGAATGGGGTGTAGCTTCACTTGTTTTCCTTTGAAGGGGATAGGAAAAAATACCAGACAAAAGGCTGCCGCACATATTATGATGCTGGTGATAAGTTGTCGGGTTTCGCCGTCAGGGCAGAAATTGGAAGCGTTCATCAGTAATATGGCTGCAGAAGCTATAAGTCCTACTACCACCGGACGAAGACCTGAGAAGATAGCTTTGATAACACCACTTTCATTATGACGGCGTATGAAGTGAGAACTATATAGCACCAGAAAGAAAGAGGGAAGAACTACTGCAAGCGTACAAACCATCGACCCAAGTAAGCCCCAGCCAATACCAGAAAGCTCTGGATTTACGTGGCTTGGCGCTACGAAGCCAATATAAGTAGCTGAATTGATACCGATAGGACCAGGGGTCATCTGTGAGATGGCCACAATGTCGGTAAAAGTCTGTTCGGTTATCCAGCCGGGATCAACGACTGAATGTTCTACCAGCGACAACATGGCGTAGCCGCCGCCGAAACCGAATATGCCTATCTTCAGATAGGCCCATATAAGTTGCCAGTATATTTGCATGTCAGTTGCTGAAATAAATTACATTTTTTTGCGGGTACCACGTTGTCCTATATACCATACGGCCCAACCTCCGAGTGCCCCAAGCAAGATATATAGTATTGGGCTGGAGATATTGCCAAGATTAAGTGATATCATCAGTGCTACTACCAACGGAATCCATACAGTACGCCATGTCAGTTTAGCTGCTTTGGCTGATGTTATGACAGGAGCGATTATAAGAGCTACCACTGCCGGACGTATGCCCATGAATATGGCAGATAGGGCACGGTTGCTTTTGATGGTTTCAGGCGTAAGAAATATGGCTATAGCCAGAATAATAATAAATGACGGCAGTATTGTACCTAACGAAGCAAGTACACTACCTTTGGTACCTTTGATTTTGTCACCGACAGCAGTGGCTATGTTTACTGCCAAAATGCCTGGTAGCGACTGGGCTATAGCAAGCAGGTCGAGAAAGTCGTCACGTTCTATCCAGTGACGTTTATCGACTATTTCACGCTCAATAATGGAAATCATGGCCCAACCACCTCCGAAGGTAAAGGCGCCTATCTTGAAAAAAGAGGTGAATAATTGCCAGTAAATGTTCATATAACAGTATTTGTATAATTTTACCGGTATAGGGTTCTGACGGCCTCCGCTACCATACTTGGTGTCAGCGGAGGCCGTCAGTCATTAATTATTGATAAGTTGATATGGCTGAGGTATCAATACTTATGGTCAGATGTACGTAACTCATCAATACTGATTTTGCGACGATCCATACAGTGCCATACATAAGCTATATAGAGCACCACTATCGGAATAAGCAACGATACGTAGCTCATTACTGTGAGAGTGAAATAAGAAGATGAAGCGTTGCGCAGTGTGAGTGATGAATTAGGATCGATAGTTGAAGGATAGAAGGCTGTGTCATTATAACCTGCAACCCAGAAGAGGCTTGCCACTACCAGAAAGACACCAAAGCCTGTAGGCCAGATGCCATAAGTATAGTTACGGCGCATGACGGTACATATCCAACCGAATAATGTCAGTCCTACTCCTACCAACAGTGTTATACCTGCCCACCAGAGGTCTATATAGTTATAGAAGTATTTGCAACCTATTGGAATGACAGTAGTATTACCTAAATCATCAGTGGTATAAGCATAACCCGTAGTGGTGAAGAGTACACCAAGGAACCAGAGGAAGAAGATAAGGAAACATCCACCATAAATTAGACAACGTTGACGCAGGGAGTCGCGGTAAGGATAGTTGTCGATATTATTAATCATGTAGAGACATGCCAGTGTGCGGGCGAGGAAGAATACAGCTATGCCGAGTACCAGATTACGCCAGTCAGTCATCGCCTCAAAGCCGTGACTGGGGGCCCAGTTTGATATTACGGGGGCCGTGTTGTCAAGCAGATTACCTCGGGAGACTGTAAACTCACCACCGAAGAAGAACATGCCAACTGCTACGCCTAACAGTACGCAGCCTACGAGACCATTGAGAAAAAGGAATAAATCGTAAGTGCCTGTACCGTAAATATTGCCACGCTTATTGCGAAACTCATAACTTACAGCTTGCAATATGAATGAAAACAAGATAATGAGCCAAAGCCAGTAAGCGCCGCCGAAGCTGGTTGAATAGAAGAGTGGAAACGAAGCGAAGGCTGCACCTCCGAACACTACCAGTGTTGTGAAGGTAAGTTCCCACTTGCGTCCCAGGGAGTTGACTATAAGCTCACGGCGTTCAGCTGAGCGTGTAGAGAGTAGCATGGACTGTCCGCCCTGTACAAAGAGCAGGAACACCAGGATGCCGCCCAGCACAGAGACGAGCAGCCACCAGTAATTCTGAAGATATTCGAGTGTCATGACTTTCAGTGTGTATTAGCGGTTTCTAAATCCTGAGATGAGCGGATGCTTATCTGGTGCATCATGATGCTGACCTCAGCAATAAGCAGGATAGTGAAAATACCGGCAAAGAGCCAGAATGTGGTGATAACCGATGAGGCAGGCAAGGAAGAAATAGCAGCTCTTGTGGGAAGAAGGTCCTGTACAGTCCATGGCTGACGGCCTACTTCAGCCACAATCCAGCCAGCTTCAGAACATACCCACATCAGAGGCACGGACAGAATAGCTATGATTTGCATCCAGCGTGCACGGTAGAGCCATTCACGGTAGTAGACACCGAAAAGTACCACTAAGTAGAACAGCAAGAAGTAGGAGCCTAATATCACCATGATACGGAATGAATAGAAAGTAACACCTACTGGTGGGATAGCTTCATCTACTGAGTCGAAGTAACCGTATCCGAAATAAGGATAATCGACCTTAAGCTCTTGTTGGGCTTTGGCCATGGCTGCCTTGTCTCCGTTGGCACGAGCGATGTCGAAGCGACGCAGTGCTTCGTGTGCCTGTTTACCACGGGTTATACGCTCGGCGTATGATACAGTGTTTATAGTATCACCCTGGGCATTGACGCTGACACCGTTGATAATGTCCGCAATACCGGGTACAAACGAGTGCATATCATGATTAGCCAAAATTGAGAGACCGTAGGGAATCTCAATAGAGAATAGGTATTCATCTTCGGTATTGTTCCATGATTTGTTAGGGTTCACAAGACCTAAGGCTACCAAGCTTTGTTCAGATGAGCCGTGATACAGACCTTCCATAGCAGCAAGCTTCATAGGCTGACAGCGTGTCACCTCTACAGCTGACCCATCACCGGTGTACATGGTCAGCAGCAGACCTGCCAAGCCAGTCCACGCACCGACTTTGATAGAACGTATGGCAAAAGCTGTGTTGCGATTGATAAAGAGCATCCAGCAGCTGACACCGATAACAAACACACCAGCCAAGGCCCAGCCACTAAACACGGCATGAAAGAACTTGTTGACTGCTACACCTGAGAAAAGAGCCCAGAAATTAGTCATGATGTTGCGCATTTGTGCAGGGTCAAACTCTGTGCCGGCAGGATACTGCATCCATGCATTGGCTACCAGAATCCATAGGGCTGAAATTGAAGCACCTATAGCTGTAAGCCATGTGGCGGTGAGATGGAAACCACGTCCTACTTTGTCCCAGCCGAAGAACATGACCGCAACAAAGGTAGATTCCATAAAGAATGCCACGATACCTTCGATAGCCAGGGGAGCACCGAATATGTCGCCCACAAACCATGAATAATTACTCCAGTTGGTGCCAAACTCAAATTCAAGCACCAGACCCGTGGCGACACCTATGGCGAAATTAATACCGAAAAGCGTCATCCAAAATTTAGTGGCAGCGAGCCATTTCGGAGAATTGGTACGGACGTATATGGTCTCCATAATCGCCACTATCACTGATAGACCCAACGTCAGCGGGACGAAGAGCCAGTGGTAGATGGCGGTTAAGGCAAATTGCCATCGCGACCAATCGACAACTGTCATTAAATCTTCCATTGTCTTGTAGTGTTAGGGGTTAGTATAGTTTTTGTTTAAATGAATTATTGAATCTGTAGGTAGGGGAGTGGAACGTGATGTGAGTTCATGGCGTACGTGGTCGGCACGTTGGTCATCTGTGTCGAAATCACGTTTCAGTAAATTTGGAAAGAAACATAGACGCATTATAAGAAAAAACACCACTAATTTCAGGCCTATTATAGCCCACAAAGTACGACCGACGGTCATGTGGCGGAAGCCGTCGATGTAAAGGTCAGCAATGCGGGCGAAAAGATGGCGCATGCGCTGTAGTGAGGTATTTAAGAGTTCAGACATGGTGTTGAAATTAGGTAGGAGAGAAGACACGATGGAAAATCAGCGTGCAAGTTAGTTAAAAAAATGCTATATACACAACATAGGCGGAAAAATTTTGTACCTTTGTACAAAAATTATGGTTTATATACCTCCGGAAGCCGTTTCATAGACCTCTCCAAAGGTACGGTAATCCGAAAAAAGATATTAATTCCGCTAATACCCAACACAGACAATGGCTCTTTGGTTTGAATGTAAAGTTAAGTATGACCGTATGCAGGAAAACGGTATGGTCAAAAAAGTTAATGAACCCTATCTCGTAGATGCTCTTACCTTCACAGAGGCAGAGGCGCGTATCATTGAGGAAGTAAAACCTTTCATATCCGGTGAGTTCTCGATTTCGGCAGTTAAGAAGACCAAGATTTCGGAGATATTCTTTGACGAAACAGGAGACAAATATTATATGGTAAAAGTGAATTTTATCGTACCGGACGAAAAAACAGGTGTTGAGAAAAAAACTGCCAGTTTCATATTGGTTGCAGCTTCTGACTTCAAAGGTGCCCTTGATCGTTTTGAACAGGGTATGGCCGGTACCTTAGGTGATTATGAGATAGCTTCGATAGCTGAAACACCTTTGATGGATGTATATCCGCTTGACCTTAGTGCTCCCAATACTCCACAGTCATGAGTCACGATATTGCTGCCGAAATACGTCGGCTTCATTCTGAATTACCTGCAGGTGTAAGACTTGTGGCTGTATCGAAGTTTCATCCCGCTGAAGCTATACGTGAGGCTTATGATGCCGGCCAGAGATTGTTTGGTGAGAGTCGTGTCAACGAGCTGCTTGAGAAAGAAGCTGTGCTTCCTTCTGATATAAATTGGCATTTCATAGGTCATCTTCAGACCAATAAGGTACGTCGTCTTGTTGGTAAGGTGGCTATGATAGAAAGTGTGGATACAGAAAGGCTGCTCGAACTTATAGATGCTGAATCACGCCGTGCTGATGTAGTAAGCCGAGTACTCATGCAGGTACATGTAGCTCGTGAAGAAACCAAATTTGGTTTCTCAGTTGAAGAACTTCTTGATTACTTCGGACGTCATGCTTATCGTACACTGACCAATACACATATATGTGGTGTAATGGGCATGGCTTCTAATACTGATGATACTGAACGTGTGCGTTCAGATTTCAAGACTATAGCAGATGTCTTTAACCGTGTATGTCGCCTTTGTGGTGAGGAACTACGTGGCTTTGATATAATATCTATGGGTATGAGTGGCGATTGGCCGATAGCTGTAGATGAAGGAGCAAATCTTGTGCGTGTAGGTACCGCAATATTTGGTGAACGACAGTATACTTAGAAAAATATAGCCCGAATCGGATAAAGTAGGATAAAAACAAAAGCAAAATTGGTTAATCAACAAAATAATGTGTAACTTTGGAATCCCGTTCCGACTCCACGGCAGGTAGAATATCTATACAGACCAAACCTAAAAAACATAAATCCAACTCAACTTAAAAAACTTATGGCTAATTCAAATCAGCAGGCATCTACAGTGCCAAAGCCAAACTACACTTTGCCGATTATCGCGATGTTCTTCCTATTCGCGATGATTTCGTTTGTTACCAATCTTGCTGCTCCTATCGGTACAATATGGGGCAATAAATTCGAAGGTAATTCTGTGCTCGGTATGATGGGCAACATGATGAACTTCCTGGCCTATCTCTTCATGGGTATCCCGGCAGGCAATATGCTTGTCAGAATGGGTTATAAGAAGACCGCACTTTGGGCTATGGCTATCGGTGTGGTAGGTCTGTTCATACAGTGGCTGTCAAGTATCGTAGGTGCTAACGTTATGCTGACAGAGCTTGTCAGTCTTAACTTCATCATCTATCTTCTTGGTGCTTTCGTGTGTGGTTTCTGCGTATGTATGCTTAACACTGTTGTCAACCCGATGCTTAACATGCTTGGTGGTGGTGGCAACAAAGGAAATCAGCTGCTTCAGGCTGGTGGTTCACTGAACTCATTATCTGGTACATTGACTCCGTTCTTTGTAGGAGCTCTTATCGGTGTGCTTACTAAAGAAACCAGTATGAGTGTTGTAGCTCCGCTGCTTTGGATAGCCATGGGCGTGTTCGTTGTAGCCTTCTTCATCATTCTGTTTGTAACTATTCCGGAACCGAATCTCCAGAAGGGCGGATCTAAAAAGCCGGCTTATACTCATAGTCCTTGGAATTTCCGTCACACTGTATTAGGTGTAATTGGTATCTTCTTCTATGTAGGTATTGAAATCGGTATACCAGGTACCCTCAACTTCTATCTCTCTGACACCGGTGTTAATGGTGCTGAGGTAGCCGGAGCCGCTTCATTGGTAGCAGGTGTTATTGTGGCTATCTATTGGTTTTTTATGCTTGTAGGTCGTACTGTATCAAGTACTATTTCGGGTAAGGTATCTACTAAGGCCCAGATGATTGTAGCTACAAGTGCAGCTATAATTTTTATTGTGGTAGCTATATTTACTTCACGTGAAAATAAGATAGAAGTACCAAACTTCGTTTATGACCCAGTACAAAAAACTACACAGATACTTGTCGAGTCAGATGTGCCTCAGAATGTAATCGATAACTTCATGACTACTAAAGACGCTACCGTACTTTCAGCTCATGAAGCTACAATAAAATCACGTTTTGGTAAGACTGCTAACGATATGGTTATTAGTCTTGAACGTCCTCTTGTGCCTATCAGTGCCCTGTTCCTTGTACTCTGTGGTCTCTGTACATCAGTAATGTGGGGTGGTATCTTCAATCTTGCTGTTGAAGGCCTCGGCAAGTACACAGCTCAGGCCTCGGGTATCTTTATGATGATGGTAGTAGGTGGTGGTATCATGCCTCTGATACAGAGCTGGCTGGCCGATACATGCGGCTATATGACCTCCTACTGGCTTGTGGTGGCTATGTTAGCCTATCTGCTTTATTACAGTCTGATAGGTTGCCGCAACGTCAATAAGGATATACCTGTCACAGAAGAACCCAGTCTTGACGAACAGTTGTATCTATAATCGCTACTAAGCTTGTTCCGTAGTTTATCGTTTGTGATAGATTGTTGGAACAGATATTATACAAGTTCTGTCGCCTTTGACTGCTCGGTCAGGGCAGTCAAAGGCGACAATAATTTCTCCCCGCAACCATTCAGCTACTCAACTCATACAACTGCAGATTCATTTGCTTTAAAGGGTCTCAAAGCTTAACCTAAAAATACTACGAGATAAAAATACTTATGGAAAGAAAAATCTATGATCGCGCAGCCAATAATCTGCGTGTGCTGATTGCCGAGATGGTGGAGAAAGCCAAATCGGGCCACCCCGGAGGCGCCATGGGCGGCTCAGACTTTGTAAATGTACTCTTCTCGAAATTTATGGTTTATGACCCTGCCGATCCACATTGGATAGGACGTGACCGTTTTTTCCTTGATCCCGGTCACATGTCTACCATGCTTTATGGTGTACTGGCACTTACGGGTCGTTACACTATAGAAGAACTAAAAGGATTCCGCCAGTGGGATAGCGTTACACCAGGTCATCCCGAACTTGATGTTGTACGTGGTGTTGATAACAGTTCCGGTCCTTTAGGTCAAGGTCATGTTATGGCTGTGGGTTGCGCTATAGCAGAGCGTTTCCTTTGCGCACGTTTTGGTGAAAGCTGGAGTCATAAGACTTATGCCTTTATTTCTGACGGCGGTATACAGGAAGAAGTTTCGCAGGGTGCCGGACGTATAGCCGGTAAACTTGGCCTTCACAATCTTATAATGTTCTATGACTCTAATAAAGTACAGCTATCTACGATGGTAGATGCAGTGACCGATGAGGATACTGCTGCCAAATATCGTGCATGGGGATGGAATGTGCTTGAGGTAGACGGTACTGACCCTATTGCCATAGCTGGTGCTCTCACTACTGCACATGAGGAGAAAGAGCGTCCTACTCTTATTATAGGTCACACAGTTATGGCACGTGGCGGTGTTGCTGCTGACGGTACAAGTGTCGAAGGTAAAATATCTACTCATGGTCAGCCGTTGAGCAAGGCTGGTGGCGACATAAAGGCTACTGTAGCTGCTCTTGGTGGTGACCCTGAAAATCCCTGGCAAATATGGGACGACGTACGCGAGCTTTATGCACAGCGTCATGAGGAACTCACTAAGATAGTAGCCGAACGCCGTGCTGAAGAAACCAAATGGGTAGAGGCAAATCCTGAACTTGCGAAAACTCTTGGTGACTATATGGGTAATCGTCTTCCTGAACTTGACTGGGATAAGATTGAGTTCAAGCCCAATATGGCCAGCCGTGCTGCTTCGGCTAATGTGCTCAGTTTCCTTGCCGAACATGTAGGCAACATGATTGTGTCAAGTGCTGACCTTGCCAACAGTGACAAGACCGACGGTTTCCTTAAAAAGACTCATGAGCTAATGAAAGGCGATTTCACCGGCGCTTTCTTACAGGCTGGGGTAGCCGAGCTGACAATGGCTTGTATCATGAACGGTATAGCCCTGCATGGTGGTGTCATTGGTGCATGCGGTACATTCTTTGTATTTAGTGACTACATGAAGCCTGCTATTCGTATGGCCGCTCTTATGGAATTACCTGTCAAGTTTATCTATACTCATGATTCCTTCCGTGTAGGTGAAGACGGTCCTACTCACGAGCCTATCGAGCAAGAGGCACAAATACGTTTGCTGGAGCAAATGAAGAACCTCAAAGGTCATCGCGCCGCGTTGGTATTACGTCCTGCCGACTCTGCAGAGACTCTGGAGGCCTATCGTTTGGCTATGAATAACTGGGAATGTCCGACTGTGCTTATTTTCTCACGTCAGAATCTTGAGGATTTACCTGGTGCAGACCGTCGTAAGGAGGCACGTAAAGCCGAACGTGGCGGTTATGTAGTCATACCGGCTGAAAAACCTGAGATAGTACTCGTAGGTAACGGTAGTGATGTATCGCTGTTATGCAGTGTTGCTGCACGTCTTGCTGCCGACGGCGTTAAGGCACAGGTGGTATCTATGCCGTCATTAGGTCTCTTTAAGGAGCAGCCTAAAGACTATCAGCTTGAAGTCCTGCCTGACGGCGTGAAGATATTTGGTCTCACTTCAGGTCTGCCTTCTACCCTTTATCCTATTATGAAAGGTGATTGGGAAGTATACGGTATGGAGCGTTTCGGTGCCAGCGCACCAGCCGATGTTCTCGATGAGAAGTTCGGCTACACAACTGATAATATCTACAGTGTAGTAGGGGCTTTCCTTAAGAAGTAAGCGCTGAAGGGTAAGCGCTAAAAGATAAGCGAGCTAAAGCTCGCACACACAACCAGGAGGCACGTCGCCTTCCACTTGTGTGCGCGAGCTTTAGCTCGCTTATGACACGTGTGTGCCTCGGTCGCCTCCGTGCCCCCTGGTTGTGTGTCCGAGCGTTAGCTC
>CAYNUE010000104.1:0-11034 GCA_964400325.1 uncultured Sangeribacter sp.
TTCTGATAATGGGACGGACTGGCAGTTGATTTTGATTTTTTAGGGCGTTTGATTTTACCTTCGGCAATAAGGCGTTCCTTCTCGGCGCGAATACGTTCGAGAAGTACTGAGGCAGGTTCATCGTTTGGATCTTGCGGAACGAGTTTTCCACGAATTGCCAGATCAAGAATCTTTTGACGTAGTTTTTTAGTATCCATTATTCTTCCTTGATATTGAGTTGAGCAAACAATTGTTCGAGTTGAGCAACAGCAGAGGCAATATTATCGCTTTTTTCTTTGATAGAAGCCATTAAATCAGCAAGTGATACATCTTCAAGATCATCACCTTGACGAATCCAAGTAATATCAAGGCTGGTTTTATCGCGTTTGAGTAAATCTTCTACAGAATATTTACGCCAGCGTCCATTGGGCTCTGTTTCTTCGTTGTAAGTTTGCTCACGTGCATCAATATCCAGGGCATTATAACACTTTACAAAATCATCAAGATGATGGCGTTGCATGGGATTAGTTGCCAAAGTGTGCTTCACCTCTGTACGATAATCGTAAAACCACACATCCTTGGTGGGTGTACCTTTGGTGAAGAATAGGACGTTTGCCTTAACCCCCTGGGCATAAAATATTCCAGTGGGTAGTCTGAGAATTGTATGAAGATTGAAATCTTTAAGCAATCTTTTACGAATAGTTTCTCCAGCTCCACCTTCAAAAAGGACGTTATCAGGAAGAACGACTGCCGCACGACCGCCATTTTTCATCGACAACATCATGTGTTGCAGAAAGTTGAGCTGATTGTTCTTAGTCTGAACATAGAAATCCTGTCGGTCAATCTCAACCGAGCCGGCTGGGCGAGTGCCAAAAGGAGGATTAGCAAGGATTACGTCAGCCATTACGTCTGATTCTTTTTCAAGGGAATCCCGACATTCGATAGGACTTCTGTCTGTGCCAATACCATGTAGGTATAGATTCATTGAGGCAAGTGTAACAACTAGTGCAGTATTGTCAACACCATGCAAAGATTTATTTTTAAGAAAACTCTGTTTGTCACGGTCGACAGATTGAGCTTTCATATAGTCATAAGCCGCAAGTAGAAAACCTCCGGTACCACACGCAGGGTCAAGAATCGTTTCTCCAATCTGTGGACGAGTAACGTCAACCATGGCCTGTATCAATGATCGAGGAGTAAAATATTGTCCTGCACCGCTCTTTTTATCTTGACCATTCTTTTCAAGAATTCCTTCATAGATGGCACCTTTAACATCTCCATCCATCACGAGCCAGTCTTCCTCAGCAATCATGTCGATAACCTTCTTTAGATAGACAGGCTTATCAATCTTATTCTGTGCTTTAGTGTAAATTGTACCAATAAGATTATCCTCTTTACTTAACGTGTCAAGAATCTTTTCATAGGTATTTACTAAATCTTCTCCCATCTCACTCTTTAGGTCACTCCAACGGCATCCTACAGGGAGGGCAGACTCTTCACCGAAGGTCTGGACGTTTTCATCATCCATTTTTAAGAAAAGAAGATAGGTGAGCTGGATAATATAATCGGTAAAACCTATGCCTTGACCTGCAAGTGTTGTTGCCAGTGTCCAGACTTTTTTAGTAAGAGATTGTGGAGTTGATATATTTTTAGCCATTGTTGATTATGCGACTTTTTTATTAAAGATAAGGAATTGTGAAAGTGACTGAATTGCCTCTTGTGCTGAGGCAGCATTACCGAAAGATCGTATAATTTGTGCAGCTATCGTTTTGTCATAGTCGCGCACATCTTTAAGTTCGGTAGTGCCATTAGTAACTATATAATTGACAATTTGTCTGATTACTTCTTTTTGTGTCTCCGTAAGAGAACGCTGCACCTGTCCACACCATAGCTCAAAACGTTGGGCACTCATAGACGGAAGACTCCTCAGCTCGGGTATCAAATGCATTGCATATCTCACTACTTGAATGATATTGGTTAGTGCGTCTTTTTCATCTTTAGTGGTAAACTTTTGTACTTTCTTAGGATTGAGTATGGAATAATTGTTCCATAGCTGCGACACATTAAATTTATGGTTTGCTTCTATAAGTTTACGTTCAAGATCTTTAAGCACTGCATAAGTTAGTTGTCCACTCGTGTTATTATGTATAATTCGCAATGCCTCAATATCATCTCGATGAGTCACTAGATATTCTTCAAATGCTTTTGTGGTAGAAGCAGCCTCTTCCTGAGAAAATCCCTTTTCAATTAAAGTGTCTTCTCCAGGTTGAAGAATATCGATAAACCCCCTATTGAGTATGCAAAGATATTCCCGAGCATTGGGATTAACTGCCAGGGCGTGTACAAGTGCTTTACGTTCGTTATTTGCCTCGTTGATATCGACATAAACAGGGAAGTTCGGGTCTTCAAGAGCTTGATATATGTTGGTAGAAAGATTATCTATTGCTACATGAGCCAAATTTTCAAATTCTCTTCGTTGCTCTTCTGTTGCTTTATTGTGAATTCGTGCAAGACGAGCGGCAAGGAAGCGTAGATTATTGTCGTGGACTTCTCCATGTGTGATGCGTTCTAAAAGCTGAAGCAAAGTTATACCTTGATTCGTTTGGTTTCCGCTGAAGGTGGGTGTGGTATGGACATGCTCAGTTACGCCAACTGCATCAACAAGATAGAACATATCCTTGCTAAAAGCATTTGGAGTTACGTTTCGTAATTGTTCATCTCCGATAGTACGTACACCTCGGCCCTTCATCTGTGTGTAAAGAGATTGTGACTCGACATCACGCATGAACATCACTACTTCAAGCGGTTTAATATCAGTACCAGTAGCCACTAAGGTTACGGTAACAGCAATTCGGAAGTCCTTATCGTTTCTAAAGGAGCGTATAAGCGCATTGCTATCTCCGGCAGAATATGTGATTTTTTGTACAAAACGATTGGGATTAGTTGAAATCTGAGGACCGAAAACTTCTTTTGCAATATTGACAATATTTGTAGCGTGAGCATCATTAAGGGCAAAGATGAGTGTTTTGGGAAGGTAGTCCATGTTTGGATCACGCTTAGGCTCTGTAAACATCTCATTATAAACAACGTCCCGATATGTTTCGAGTATGAGTTTTATCTGGGCAGGATTTACAATGCTTCGATTTAGCTCTTGTGGAGTATAATTACGAAATTCACTATTATTTATATCTTCGACTTTCCCATTGAAATGAGTTATACGTTTTAGTTTATCACCTTCTCGGATAGCGCCACCATCTTCCGTTACTTTAGTTTTTATTCGGTAAACGCGATAGCCAACATTAACACCGTCAACAATAGATTTCCCAAGTGTATAATTAACAACTTGATTTCCATCGAAAAACTTCAATGTCTCCTCACTTGGTGTTGCCGTAAGACCAATAAGCTTTGCTGAACTGAAATACTCAAGTACCGACTTCCAATGGCCGTAAATGGATCTGTGTGCTTCGTCGATCAAGATCATATCGAAAAAGTCTGGTGGCAGAGTAGGATTAAGCGGTAAGGTTACATCTGACTGTACTTCTTCCGGTGCTTCATCGTCATCAGAATCTTCGATAGGTTGTCCGGAAAGCAATGAGAAAAGACGCTGAATTGTAGAGATGACAATTTGGTCACTTTCCTTAATTTTAGCTGATTTCAGCCTGTTTACTTCAAAAATTGTATTGAGAGGATCTCCACTTTCTGTTAGGCGAAAGCTGCCAAACTCACCTTCGGCTTGTTTCCCAAGATTATTACGATCTACAAGAAACAAAACTCTCTTCATTGGTGTGTAGGTGAGCATTCGATATGTGACTAAACAAGCAGTGTAAGTTTTACCTGCGCCAGTTGCCAATACCATTAATGCTCGGTTTTTGCCTGCTCGAAAACTCTTTTCAAGTTCTGTTATAGCCTCATACTGACAATCTCGAAGACCTCTCTTTTGTAAAGTGGGTAAAGCAGCATAAAAATCTGTAAGTCCAAGCATACGAGTAATTTCTTTTGGACTATGCATTTTCTTAATTTGCTCATAATCTCCAGCAGAATTTCTTAAATCTCGGTAATATAAATCTTTACCATTACTTACATAAATTAGTGGTAAAGGCTTCTGCCATGTCTGACACCAGCTGGGGACACTTTTGGCATAATGCTCCGCTTGTTGTATAACTATCGAATTAGTAACATTTATATCTTCTTTTTTTGCTTCAAGTACACCAATAGCTTTACCATTGATAAAAAGTAAATAATCTGCTCTGCAGTTGCCCTTCATCAAGCCTTCTTTTATAGCAACGGCGGAGATGTCAGGTGAATAGTGGTCGCGGTCAACCACTGCCCATCCTGCGTCCGCAAACATACGGTCTATTTTTTCTCGAGCTATTTGTTCTGGTGTCATGATTAAACTTCTGATAAGCTGTATTATCGGCAGTTACAAAATTACTAAATATTTTAGAATGTATGATACTGATTATTTTAAATTTACTTTAGAAGTTGTAATTAGTTAGCCCTTAGAAATTTGATGATAGGTGTGTCTTAGATAGGTTATTAGCTCTTAGAGCTAATAACAATTGTAATTATTTTAGCCACACACTTCTTCGGACATTCTCCTCCTATGGTTCTATGTTCATCTAAATATTTCATTAACTTTGCAAAGTAATTCCTAAGATAGATGAACCTCAGACATATTAATCGAGATACTATCATTTTAATTTAATACATGCTAAAATAAATCATAGTACTTATATCTAAGCCTCTTAAATATGCATAATTCTATATATCAGTATTCTATAGGTGAGCTTCTTGATGGTAGGTTTTTCTATATACCTGCCTATCAGCGTGGTTATCGCTGGACAACGAAGCAGGTTGAAGATCTTCTGCGTGATCTTCTTTGTTTTGCTCACGATGAAAAGAAGGATTTTGACTTTTATTGTCTTCAGCCGATTATAGCACGGCCAGTTTCCGATATAGAGAAGATGCAGGCCTATTTTAAAAATATTTCTATAGATAAATTACGTGAAAAAGGATGTTGGGAAATAATTGATGGTCAGCAACGTCTTACTACCATATTTCTTCTATATAAATATCTTATGTTGAAAAAAGGTTGGGATGAACAAACTCTTTTTGAAGAGGAAGATGGTAAAGAGTTATTTCATATTTTCTATGCCACACGTGAGGAATCTTCTGAGTTTCTTGAATCTCTTAATTTAGATGCTCTGAATTTGGACCCTTTAAAAACGTCTAATATTGACCATTACCACATGTTGGGAGCATTTAAGACAATTGACGAATGGATTAAAACTTCCGGTAAGGAAATAAATGCGCGATATAAATTAGGAAGAGGCTTAGATGCTGTTCGTACGCCAATTTTTGAACTTCTCAACGGTATGCGTGATACAAAAACCGGTTCTGTACAGGTTCTGTGGTATGAATTAGAGGCAAATGCTGAGAATAGTATTCGTGAATTTCAAAAAATTAATACAGGCAAACTTAAACTTACTGATGCAGAGCTTGTAAAGGGATTGTTTTTACAGTCAAAAAATTTTAATCAAGGTGCTAAGTTTATTGACCAGGACATTTTGGCTTCAGAATGGGAGATGATTGAAAATACTTTGCATTCAAATAGTTTTTGGTATTTTCTTCAGAAGAAAGGGGTGGATATGGCTAATAGAATAGATTTGATTTTTACGTTGATATACAAACGTTATAGACTTCAGAATATATCAGAAGAAGAACGAGAAGAACAACTGTCAATAATCGATAAGGAAATTCAAGATTCACGTAAAAGTGTGATTTTCCGATATTTCTATGATATGTTTGAAGGTTTACAAGGGAACGAACTTCAGAAAAAGGTATCAGACAGTTGGGGTGAAGTGATGGATACTTTTCGACGCCTTGATGATTGGTTTTGGACGCCAAAGATATATAATTATATTGGATTATTAAGTCAGTGTGGTGAAGATTTAGTAAATCATCTCATCTTTTATGATACTCAATTAGAAGATTCGTCTTCTCAGGAAGACTTTATTAAATATCTTAAGAATCGTGTCAGATTTCAATTACGTTCCGTTCATAAAAATGAAGATGGTATAATTGATTTAAAATATAAACAGCGTAATTTGGTTTACAAGGTATTACTTACACTTAATGTACATCTTGTAAATATGCAAAATACGAGGTTTAACTCTATGGCTGAAATATATAAATTCCCATTTGATGTTCTGAATGAGCAAGATTGGGATATTGAGCATATTGATTCTTTCAGTACTAACAAACTTAAAAGGAAGAAGATAAGTATGCTTGGATTAATACAGCTCTTGATGATTTAAATTCTATCTTATTAGACGATGAGCGACATCAAATTAAGAAATATATAGATAATAAGGAAATAACTGAAGCTATTTCTCAGATAAAAAAATTTGCGAATGAGGAAGAAGAAAATGAAGATGTGAAAAATAGCATTTGTAATCTTACACTTCTGGATTCACAGACTAATCGCAGTTATGGCAATAGTCTATTTTGTACTAAACGTCGTATAATTATTGATCGTCTGATGAAAGGTGTTTTTGTTCCTATAGGCACTCAATATGTATTCTCAAAACTTTATGATCCGAGTGGAACTAATCGTTCTGCATGGCGTCAAGAAGATATGACGAATTATGGACATCATATCACAGAATTGCTTGAAGAATATTTAACAAACGAAAATTAAGAATTTATGAATAAGGATAATAATGTCACATATTCTTTGCTATCTTTACTTGATGGGGAGGTTGATCTTGACGCTCAGATAAAAGTACCAGTTTCAGCACTTGTGATACCACGTATTCAACGACCTTATGCACAAGGTCGCACAGACGACCATTCGACTTTTGTTCGTCGGACTTTTCTAAATGAATTATTTGAGAGTATCGTTGAAAATAAAGAATGTGATTTAAATTTCATATATGGCATCGTTGTACCTAAAGGAGAGGATTATATACTTGAACTTCTCGATGGTCAGCAACGACTTACAACACTTTTTCTTTTGTACTGGTACATAGCTTGTGCTGAACTACGTGATACGCCAGAGAAATTGGAAAAGGTCAAAAATCTTTTGCGAAAGTTTATGTACGAGACTAGAACAACCGCGACACTCTTTTGTCATAAACTTGTAGATTTTAATTTCATTTATGAGAACGGTTCTAAGCCTTCAGAATGTATCAGAAATGTAAAGTGGTACTTTAAATCCTTTGATCGCGATAGTACGGTTTGTGCAATGTTAAATACACTTGATGATATTCATGTGAGATATGTACAAGCAGAAAATCATGAATTATTTACTTCATTAGAGAATATAAAATTCTATGTTAAATCTTTAGGTGTATTTAATCTTTCCGAAGAGCTTTACATTAAAATGAATGCAAGAGGTCTTCAGCTTTCTCCATTTGAAAATTTTAAAGCAGACCTTACGAATTTTATCTCTTGTTCTAATTTTCCTGCGTTTAAACAAGCGGTGACATTGTTCAAAAATGGAGTCAAGGAACAGGTACCTTTTGATTTTAATTTTTCTGTTAAACTTGATGCGAAGTGGGTAGATTTATTTTGGCGAAAAGGATCGGAAGAGTTCGACGACTCAATGATGAGTTTCTTTACTCGATTCTTCAGTTGCAAATATATAGTAGATTCTACATCCGAAGTTTCAGACAAAGATATGCGTTCAGATAAAATTATCGCTTCGTTATATACTAATGCTGAAGTAAATATCGGAAGTGAAAAATATTTTGGATTTAAAATTTTTGAAGAAATACTATCTAAAAATCCCCAAAATATTCTTCTGTTAGATAAGGTGCTTGATGTATTATATGATTACGATTTAATAGATAAAAATATCTATAAAAGGATGCTTCCAGTATGGGAAAAAGAAAATCCTGAAATGGGCGATGACTTTTATCGAAATTCCACCAGTAAGAACACCCATGTTAAGATGATTGCTTTTGGTGCTACAATTGCCTTTGTTGAGCACATGGCCAATTTCAATCTTGAAGATTACGATAAGTGGATGAGAATAGTCTGGAATATTATCGAAAATACTAATATAGATGGTTTACAACCTATGACTTCGTTGATACGAAAATTTGATGCCATAGCTGCTTGGATTAGAAAATGTCAGAAGGAGAAAGATATGGACTTCTACTTGGCTTTATCTACATATAGTAAATCGGATTCTTCAGAGAAGGAGAATCGAGCTGTAGTTGAGGAGATTGAAAAAGCAAGAAGAATAACAGAAAATCCTGCTTGGGAGCAAGTTTTTATTAAGGCAGAAAATCATCCTTTTTTCAAGGGTATGGTTACCTTCTTTTATTCACCAAAGATGACTCTTGAAGATTTCAGCCATGCTTATGAAAATGCTGCTCTGATGTTTGATGCAAAAGGAATATCTACGGAATTCCGTAAGAATCACATTTTAATTCGTGCTATTGTAAGTTGTTTGTATACTTGGAATGAAATCAATCAACAATATATAACCGAACGAGCGGAGACCCAGAAATATTTAAAGAATCTTCTGGCCTCTAATGAAAGGGTTAAACAAGTTATTATATCCGCTGTGTCTGCTTCTGATATGAATGGAATATTACTGTCTCTTCAAGAGTCTATTGATAATGCTCCTATTCCTCAAGCACGACAAAATTCTAACCCTGATGAAGAATGGGGATTTTGCCACGCAATTACTACACTTCGTAATAAATCTAAGATTTATGATTGGGTATCTGAGAACGAAGAAAGTAATAAAAAGGTTTTTCGAGTATGGCCATATAATGGGCATATAATGCTTGCGCAACCGAGACAGCAATTTGCAAAGATTGCTCTTGATACGGAAAGAGCACGCATAGCGACAAAAATCGTAAAGGAATTTGGATTTCAATACAATGATGAAAATCAACGAGCTATGCATAAGGCTTTTGGAGATGTTTTTGGTAATGATATTTGGCTCTTTAAGAATTACGATAAATGTACTCTATTGATAGGGTTGCTATGTTATCATAAACTTGTAATACAGGTTGTCACACCCTCTAAATCGAAAGCTCAAAAGTTGGCTAAAAAATACGAGGAATATGAAGGTGTACAAATTCTGGAAGAAAATCCACGAATTATTCAATTTATAGAGTTAGAACATTGGCGTTATAAGCGAGATTACGCGATATTATCTGATTATCTTCGTAAAATGGATTTTGACTCAGCAGTACAAACTCTTTAGTGAACAAGAATTACGTATCGTTAAGATACCACATTTCACTTCTTTCACTTCTGATTCGAATGATTACTTTTCAGTAGCTCTAACCTAGCGGGATGAAGTCCCATCTTATTTGCCAAGAATAGGTTATTTGTTTCTCAAAAAGCGCTATCGTTTAAAATATGTTTAAATAGAACGTTCAAAAAGCTACTGGGCGAGGACTTATTTGAAGATTAAGTTATAAACATTATGAATTCAGTTATCTAAAATGTCAGATTGCGGTGATATAATCAGTTATCTTGAAGAGAGCAGTAAGGCTTGGGAGGAAAAGGAATATCTGAAAGCTACTATTTCTGCATATTGGTGCATACAGTATTGCAGACATGGTGAACCATACAGTATGTCCAAAGAGGAACTTTATAATATAGAATCTCAAGCGTGGAAAATATACAAAAAGGCTTCTAAAAACTTCCATAGTGCTATATTATCCAAGACAACATTTATTTACGGTACTATTTGTCCTAAACTCTTATGGTTATATAAGAATAAATACACCTCGCGCCAAATATCAGAAAAGACACAAAAGAAATTCGATATGGGGCATAATATAGGGTATTTGGCTCAAAAGCTATTCCCTAATGGTATTGATGCTTCTATATTTGATGCGGAGCATATAATAGATATGTCGCCCATTAGTTTACCATTTAATCTTAAGCAGCAGTTATGGATTGACCGAACACAGCAGTTGTATGAAAATAATACAGTTTATGAGGCTGCCTTTGTTAATGATGATGTCTTTGCCGCTGTAGATATCCTTGAAAAAACTAATACAGGTCACATAGCTTATGAAGTAAAGGCGAGTACTTGTATTACAGAAACCTTTCTTAGAGATTGTGCCTTACAATTTTATGTTATCAATAAGAATTGTAAACTTGATGATTTCTTTCTAATATACATTGACGAGACTTATCTCAATACAGTTCAGATACCATTGGAGGAGATAAACTCTACTAATGTTGATATAAATCGACTTTTTATAATTGAGTCCGTCCTAACAAGGATTCTACCATGGCAAGAGTACATATCTGATAAAATTAAATTTTGCAAGTCTATTCTGAAAAGAGGTGAGCCTAAAATTGCAATGGGTGAACAATGTACTAATCCATACGAGTGTATGTTTAAACATTATTGTGGTCATAACGCCTTGAATGATTTTGGAATATGGTAAATAAACCGAAATTTTAATTATATCACTGGACGTAAAATAAGAAATGTAATTGATAAAAGCCCTATTCAATGAGCCAAGCGAGCTATTTTTAGTATTCTATAAACAGAATACAGATAATCTTGTAATTAATTATATATCTGCTAAGTACAAGTAGCAGGTAACTTAAAGGGTAAGAGCTATGATGTCATAGCAAAGGGTATGGTTAGAAGAGGTCGTGGGTCTGTATTTCGTCGCGCCATAGGTGGTCCTTGGGGAAGGGTTGGGAGTTCCAGGCTTTTTGGGACGTCCAGGGTAGGGGAGCGTCAGTCCAGAAGGGGTGGGCAGCGGGAAGGCCGAGAGGCAGGAAGACGAGAGAGGTCATGTAGAGTGAGCCGTTGTTGGTGTACCAGTCGGCTATGTTGGGTTGGCGCCCGGCGAAGCCTATGGTTAGGAAACCACCTTCGTTGAAATTGTCGTGGTTGTCAAACATACGGTGCATCACTGTGGTCAGAGCGTTGCGAACTTGGCCATTGGTCAGACCTTCGGGCAGCGAGCCGTACCATGCTATCAGGGCAAGAGGTTGCATAGCTGCCATACGATAGGGTATGGAGCGACCGAATACCGGAAACGTACCTTCGGGCGAAAT
>CAYNUE010000105.1:0-11019 GCA_964400325.1 uncultured Sangeribacter sp.
TTCGAGTATCAGTCGATGATATGCGAGCTTACCGGTATGGAGGCTACAAATGCTTCTATGTATGATGGAGCTACGGCTACAGCCGAAGCCATGTTCATGATGGTGGCTGCCGCTAAGAAGAAAAACCGTGTTCTGATTTCGGCCACAGTTGCCGATGCCGTAGTACGTGTAGTTGAAACTTACGCACGTTTCCACGGAGTAGAGCTGACAGTAATAGCTGAAAAGGATGGCGTCAGTGATCTCGAAGCTATAAAAGCTGAGCTCGGTAAGGGAGATGTAGCCGGTGTTATAGTACCTCAGCCTAACAAGTATGGTATAATAGAAGACTTGACTGGTCTGGCTGATGCTGTACACGCCGCCAAAGCTCTGTTGACTATGAATGCTGACCCGTCGACACTGGCCGTTCTGCGTACTCCTAAAGGTTGGGGTGCTGATATAGCTTGTGGCGATGGCCAGACATTGGGTATGCCATTGTCTTTTGGTGGTCCGTATTTAGGTTACATAGCTTGTGATAAGACACAGATTCGTAAAATGCCAGGCCGTGTCGTAGGTGCAACTAAAGATGCTGACGGCAAACGTGCATACGTTCTGACTCTACAGGCTCGCGAGCAGCATATACGTCGTGAGAAAGCCACAAGTAATATATGCTCAAACCAGAGTCTTATGGCTCTCTATGCTACCATATATCTGTCATTGATGGGTAAAGAAGGCCTAAAAGAAGTGAATAAACTCTGTTGTGATGGGGCACACTATCTGTACAATAAGCTGATTGCTACAGGTAAATTTACACCAGCATTCGGAGAAAAGCCTTTCTTGAAGGAATTTACCCTTAAGACTGATCTCGACATGGATAAAGTTAACAAGCATCTACTTGATAACGGTTTTATGGGTCCGTTGACTAACGGTGAAGGCCTTGTTACCTTTGCAGTAACAGAGAAGCGTACTAAGGAAGAGATAGACCAGCTCGTAACTCTTATGCTCGAAGCTTGAACATAAGAGTCCTATATGCCTCGTAAGGGGCACAACAGCACATCAAGATAATTCAATGAAATATTACGATAAACTCATATTCGAGCTTTCGCGCCCGGGGCGCAAAGGCTATGAACTGCCTGCCGATAATTTCGGTACTGATGGCATGGCCGACATACCGGCAGACTTGAAGCGTACAGAACCGCTTGACCTCCCGGAAGTAAGCGAGCTTGATGTAGTGCGTCACTACACCAACCTTTCAAATAAAAACTTCGGTGTTGATACAGGCTTTTATCCTTTAGGAAGCTGTACAATGAAGTACAATCCTAAAATCAATGAAGAAGTAGCAGCTATGCCGGAGTTTGCGGCTGTGCATCCTCTTCAGCCAGCTGAAGCTTCTCAGGGTGCGCTTGAGCTTTACTATAATTTGCAACAGGCATTGTCTAACATTGCAGGTCTTGCAGAGTTTACACTTAACCCGTATGCCGGTGCTCATGGTGAGCTGACTGGTCTTATGGTGATGAAGCACTATCACCGTAGCCGTGGCGATGAGAAGCGTACTAAAGTCATAGTACCTAATTCAGCACATGGTACAAACCCTGCTTCGGCTATGGTAGCCGGGTTCCAGGTGGTTGAGGTGAAATCGAAACCCAACGGCTCGATAGATGTTGAAGACCTCAAGCCGTTGCTTGATGATACCGTAGCCGGTATCATGATGACCAACCCCAATACATTGGGTATGTTTGAGACAGAAATAGTAGAGATAGCTAAACTGGTGCATGATGCCGGTGGTCTTCTTTATTATGATGGCGCCAACCTTAACCCACTGTTAGGTAAGGTACGTCCGGGCGATATGGGCTTTGACATCATGCACATCAACCTGCACAAGACCTTCTCAACACCTCACGGTGGTGGTGGTCCTGGTTCAGGCCCAGTAGGTGTCGCCGAGCATTTGGTAGAATTCCTGCCTAATCCACGTGTACGTAAAGATGCTGAGGGTAAGTTCTATGTTGACTTCGGTAAGGATAGTCTTGGTAGTGTATCTACATTCCTCGGTAACTTTGGAGTGATGATGAAGGCTTATGCTTATATACTTACTTTAGGTAAAGAGAATCTTAAGAATGTTGGTCCTCTCGCTACTCTGAATGCCAACTACATTAAGGAGAGCCTTAAGGACGATTATCTGCTACCTATCGAGGGCGTGTGCAAGCATGAGATGGTATTCGACGGCCTGAAGGATAAATCAACCGGCGTTACCACTCTTAACGTTGCCAAACGTTTACTTGATTACGGCTTCCATGCACCTACTATCTATTTCCCGTTGTTGTTCCATGAGTCAATGATGATTGAACCTACGGAGACAGAAAGTCTTGAGACGCTCGATGAATTTATCGATGTTATGCACAAGGTTGCTAAAGAGGCACGTGAAACTCCTGATGAGGTGAAGAATGCACCTCTGACCACTTTGGTACGTAAGCTGGACGAAACAGGTGCAGCCAAGAATCCTATCCTCACCTATAAAGCACTGAAGAATGCTTAAGAGTGAGCTTATAATCATAGGTGCCGGCCCAGGTGGCTACGAAACTGCTGTAGCTGCCGCACGTCGTGGTAAGAGTGTAACTCTGTTCAACGGTGGTGCTTTAGGCGGTACGTGCCTTAACGAGGGCTGTATACCTACCAAATGTCTCTGTCGTAATGCGGCTGTAGTGAGTGAGATGAAAGAATCGGAACAGTTTGGTATCGATGATTTCTCTTTTACTCTCGACTTCAATCGCGTTATGGAACGTAAGAATGAGGTGGTAGGGCAGTTGCGTGAAGGTGTGGCAGCTCTGCTGAAGGGAGCTAAAGTGAATGTCGTAAACGCCAAAGCCGAGTTTAAAGATGCTCATACAGTAGTAGCTGACGGTGAGGAATATACGGCAGATAATATCATCATAGCCACAGGCAGCGTTTCGAAATCTTTACCGATAGAAGGGCACGATCTCGAATGTGTGATGGATTCGAGCCGTCTTCTCGATATAGATCACATACCTGAATCACTGACTATTATAGGTGGCGGTGTCATAGGTATGGAATTTGCCTCGATATTCAATAGCCTTGGGTCGAAAGTAACGGTGATAGAGTATATGAAACAGATACTCCCGCCGTTTGACGGTGATATAGCCAAACGTCTTAAACAGGCTCTCGGAAAAAAAGGTGTCGATATAATAACCGGAGCCGCTGCCAAACGCATAGAACAGAATGCTGACTATGAGATAGTAGTGACATACGAGGTAAAAGGTGAAGAGAAGCAGGTGGTGTCAAGCGATTTGCTTATGGCCGTAGGACGCGCACCGCGTGTGGAGGGTCTCGGCTTAGACGCTGCAGGTGTCAACTGGTCACCACGTGGTATTGTAGTAGATGACTCCATGCGCACGTCTCAACAGCATATATACGCTATAGGTGACGTTAACGCACGTATGATGCTTGCTCATGTTGCTTCGTTCCAAGGTCTACGCGCTCTTAATACTATTGATAACCGTCCTGATGAGATTCGTTTTGATATAGTACCTTCTGCTGTGTTCACAGTGCCCGAATGTGGCATGGTAGGCATGACAGAAGAAGCGTGCAAAGCAGCTGGAATTGCTATTCGTAAAGGCCAGAGTCTGTTCAGAGCTAATGGCAAGGCTTTGGCTATGGGAGAGCCAGAAGGATTGTGTAAGCTTATATTCCGCAAAGAAGATGATGTGCTTATAGGAGCACACATCATGGGTGTGGAAGCTGCTGACCTTGCACAGCAGTGTGCTGATATGATGAACCGCAATATGACTCTGCATCAGATAGAAGATGTGATATTTGGTCATCCTACAGTAAGTGAGGTTATACTTGCAGCTTGCCATGCAGTGAAGTAAGATGTAATATAAGAATAAGTTCTGCGGTATCAGAATGTCAAATTGACATTCTGATACCGCAGAACTTATTCTTATAACTTTTAAGGTTGATTAGCGAGTGAGATAGGGGTTAAAACGCTTTTCACGTCCTATAGTTGTAGCAGGACCGTGGCCGGGATAGACTACCGTAGAGTCGGGGAGAGTGAGTAGTTTATTTTTAATACCGTCTATAAGTTGGTTCATGTTGCCACCTGGTAGGTCAGCGCGTCCTACGCTTCCTGCAAAGAGGACATCGCCTGCTATTATGAAGCCGTCTTCTTTATCGTACAGCACAACGCTGCCCGGAGAGTGACCAGGAACATGAAGCACTTTAAGGATACCTTCTCCAATATGAATCTCCTCGCCCTCGGTGAGATAATGGTCAATGACGACATTATCTACTTGGCCGGCGACATCAAATGCTGCAGCCTGTGTAGCCAGAGAGCGACCGAGAAATTCGTCTTCTTTATGAGCGAGTACTGGAGCACCGAAGGTCTTCACAGCCCAAGTATTACCGATAGAATGGTCAATATGCAGATGGGTATTAATTATGTGAGTAACTTCTAAAGTCTTGGCTTCTATAAATTGCTTGATTGCGTCCTGCTCGCGTGTGTTTATCATACCTGGGTCGATAATGGCACATTTATCGGTAGCTGTGTCAAAGACAACGTAGGTATTTATTGCAAACAGGGAGAGTTGGAATATAGCTACTTGCATAAGAAATAGAATTAAAATGATTAATAATTTGGGCACAGGTTTTGCCTGTGAACAGGACAGCTTCGCGTTGGTATGGTCTGTGAGGTAGGGAGGATTGATTAGATGGAAGTGAATACAAGCTTTTTGGTGCTGAAGAAAGGCTCTGAAAAGTATGTATCGATATCTATAACGTCTGATTGGGTACGTATTGAAGCAAGCTCTTGCTGAAGGTCTCCGCCTTTAAGGGTTATGAGGCCGTTAGGGTAGGCGTTACGCTGTTTCTTAGATATGTTTTTGCGTGCGAGGCGAAGAAGATCAGGCTGGGGCATGACAGCTCGGGAGATTATAAAGTCGTAGGTATCGTGACATTCGCCTATGTCGCCATGTTGAAACGTGACGTTCTTGAGTCCTATTGCGTTAGCTATCTCCTGAGCCACACGTATCTTTTTCCCTATACGGTCGATGAGGTGAAAGTGAACGTCAGGAAACATTATAGCTAAGGGAATACCGGGCAGACCACCGCCGCAGCCAAAGTCGAGAACTTTCGTACCAGGAGTAAAGTTGATGAATTTGGCAATGGCAAGAGAATGGAGAAGATGATTGATTTCAAGGTTATCAATATCTTTACGTGAGATAACGTTGATTTTCTCATTCCATTCCGGGTACAGGGTCATAAGCTGTTCAAACTGATGACGCTGTTGTTCAGAGAGACGTGGGAAATAATGGGTAATTTTTTCGATCATAATATTTTTTCAATCATTGAAGAAATGAGTGAGGAGTGTGAGAATGGAGTGGGAAAGAGGCCAAAGGTAAAGAATTGCAAATATAACAAAAACGTGTGAGAAGGAGTTGGAAAATAGAGTAAAATTATGTAATTTTGCACTTCTGGCGACGAAAGATAGACGCTCAGTTTAATATACGGATAAGGTCTGTATTTAGCTTCGGAACTTATTTGGAAATATATAAAAATCAGGATAATATTATGGAAATAGAAGGAAAAATAATTCTTGACATCCCGATGGTAGAGGGTGTGTCTAAAGCCGGTAACTCATGGCGTAAGAAAGAATGGGTGCTTGAAACATTCGGACAATATCCTAAGAAAGTAATGTTCAATGTTTTTGGTGATCGTGTCAGTATGCTTAACTTCCAACTCGGCCATAACTACGCAGTGTCGGTAGATATAGAGAGCAGAGAGTTTAACGGACGTTGGTACACTGATGTCAGGGCTTATGCAGCTCGTGAACTTACTGAGGCTGCCCCTGGTGGACCAGAAATGCCGACTCCTCCACCTACTGCTTTCCCGCCTTATGGTACACCTGCACCAGGTATGGGAGCAGCTCCTCAAAGTGGTTTCGGTGGTCAACAGCCCACATCGTTTGCACCACAGGGTAATGACAGTGACGATCTGCCTTTCTAATCAGCCTAAGTAATTTGATTAACGGGCAATTTATAGAATATAATGCACAAATATCGGGTATGCGGTCTGACCGTGTACCCGATATTTGTGTTAAAAATATATTAAATAATAAAAATAAGTATAAAAACATATATTGATAGATTAAATAGGGGATAAGCTAACATGAGTGTTTTGAGATGACATTATACAACAATCAAGGAGGTTAGGCAGCAACAGATTAAGATAGTAAAACTTGTTGATATGTATAAGATAAAAATGTGCTATTATAGATTTTATGGTACTTTATAGAAAATAAGTCCAATACTTTATTGAAAGATTCTGAGGAGAGGTATTTTTAGTGTGCTATAGGTTGTAAATTGTTAACGCGAATTGCATAAGAAGCTAAAAAGTTGTAATTTTGCACTTTCAAAGGTGGCCTCAGGCCGTCCGAACACTCTTAATAGAGCGTGTTGAAACGCTACTTCTGCTTGATGCCTAATAGAAATGACATTGAGTAGAACTGCTTAACTAAACTACGAAAGATTTAAGAGAGATGCAAGAAACTGCCGATTTCCGTACAGCAGACAAGATTGAGCTGCTGATGGAATCAAGTTGGGAAGTATGTAATAAAATAGGCGGTATATATACGGTGCTTTCAACTAAAGCACGTGTTCTGCACCGTCAATTGGGCGACCGGCTTGTATTTATAGGACCCGATGTGTGGACTCCGGAAACGCCCTCACCCTATTTTGTAGAGAAAAAGACATTGCTGAAAAACGCTTCAACACGTATGGAGCTTCCGTTAGGATTGAAGATACGTGTTGGTCGTTGGGATATACCTGGTTCGCCGTTGGTTATCCTTGTAAAATTTGATACGATTTATGCTGAACTTCCCCGTATATATGGAGAGATGTGGGAAGATTTCAAAGTAGATTCGCTACATTCTTATGGTGATTATGATGAAGGCTGTGCATTTGCCGTGGCTTCGGCAATTGTCATGCGGGAATTAGCCAATTACCTTGATGTAGATGGACATAAGGTCATAGGTCATTTCAATGAGTGGACTACAGGTATGGGCCTTCTTTGGCTTAAGCGTCATCTTCCGGAAGCTGCTACAGTATTTACAGCTCATGCTACTTGTATAGGACGTAGTATATGTGGTAACGGAAAGCCTCTGTATGACTATTTCGAAGGTTATTTTGGAGACCAGATGGCCAGGGAGCTGAATATGGAGTCGAAGCATTCTCTTGAGAAAGCTGCTGCTCATCAAGCTGACTGTTTTACTGCAGTAAGTGAACTTACTGCTCGTGAATGTGAACAGTTACTTGAAATACGCCCTCAGGTAGTGACACCTAACGGTTTTGAACCTGATTTTGTGCCGGGTACCCGAGTTTATGCACGTCAACGTCAGCAGGGCCGTGAACGTCTGTTGCGCATAGGGTCATTGCTGAAGGGACGCAATTTGCCTTCAGATACTTTACTTGTGGCGACTTCAGGACGAAATGAATACCGTAATAAGGGACTTGATCTTTATCTTGATTCCCTTGTAAAAGTTGAGAATTTGGAATCAACTGAGAATACATCACGTGAGATACTGGCTTTTGTACTTGTACCTGCGTGGGTGAAAGAGCCCTCAGCTGATTTGAGTTTCGATCTCGACAGTCATGGAGATTCACCTGTATATCCAGACTATCTTACACATCGTCTTAATAATGAGGACAGTGATGCAGTAGCATGTAGGATACGTCATTTTGAGGAACTGGGTAATTTTAGCAATAAAGTCAGTGTTGTTTATATTCCATGTTACCTTGATGCAGATGACGGAATTGTGAACATAGGATATTATGATTTGCTTCCTGCTCTTGACTTGACAGTATTCCCGTCCTATTATGAGCCTTGGGGTTACACACCTCTTGAAAGCATTGCTTTCGGTGTGCCTACTGTAACCAGTGACAAATCAGGATTCGGACAGTGGATAATCGGTAATTTCGCTGATGGTATTTCATCGACTGGAGTCAAAGTCATAGAGCGTACTGACTCTAATTATGAGATAGCAGCCGAGGCGATAGCCTGTCAGATAGCAGCAGTGCGTGATGCTTCTTCCACACAAATAGCAGATGCCCGAAAAGCGGCCGCTACTACAGCAGCCAAAGCCGACTGGGCTTTGTTTGCTAAACATTATGATGAAGCTTTCGCTGTAGCACTGGCAAATGCCTCAGAGCGTCAAACTGAAACTAACAGACAAAAGCAATAATAAGGAAAAAACTCAAGCAAAATAAACAATGAAACTTCAAGTAAGCAACAGTAATCAACCCGTATGGCGTAACCTGACAGTCAGCTCGGTGCTGCCCAAGGAACTCAAGCCGCTCGAGGAGCTGGCTAAGAATCTGTGGTGGGTTTGGAACAGTGAGGGTAAAGCACTCTTCCATGATCTTGACCCAGCTCTGTGGCGTGCCGTAGGTGAGAATCCAGTAATGCTTCTGCAGCGTCTTTCGTTCGAGCGTTATAAGGAGATATTGAATGACGAAGCCATGATGTCGCGCATCAAATCGGTACATGGTAAGTTTAACGAGTATATGAGTCAGCCTATGCGCAATGATATTCCATCGGTAGCCTATTTCTCGATGGAATACGGTTTGTGCAACTGCCTCAAGATCTACAGTGGTGGTCTTGGTGTGTTGGCAGGCGACTATATAAAGCAGGCTTCAGATAGCCGTGTTAACATGACAGCTGTCGGTTTCCTTTATCGTTATGGATATTTCCAGCAGTCATTGTCTATAGATGGACAGCAAATAGCTAATTATGAAGCTCAGAATTTCGAGCAGCTTCCTATAGATCCCGTATTGGGCGAAGACGGACAGCCTCTGGTGCTTGAAGTACCTTATCCTGGCCGTATCATATATTGCCATGTATGGCGCGTGAATGTAGGTCGTATGAATCTGTATCTGCTTGATACCGATTTCGATATGAATTCAGAATATGACCGTAATATCACGCATACCCTGTATGGTGGTGATTGGGAAAATCGTCTGAAACAGGAATATCTGCTTGGTATCGGCGGTATATATATGCTGAATCGCCTTGGTATTAAGACTGATATTTATCATGCTAACGAGGGTCATGCAGCATTGATGAACCTTCAGCGTTTGGCTGATTATGTACAGAAGGAACATCTTCCCTTCAATGTTGCTCTTGAAGTAGTACGTGCTTCATCACTTTATACCGTACATACTCCTGTTCCAGCAGGTCATGACTACTTTGAGGAGTCATTGTTCGGTAAATATCTTGGCGAATATCCTGCCAAATTAGGTATATCATGGAACGACCTCATCAATATGGGCCGTGAGAATCCTGATACCAATGAGCGCTTCTCTATGAGTGTATTTGCACTCAACACCTGTCAGGAAGCTAATGGTGTGAGCTGGTTGCATGGAGAAGTATCGAAAAAGATGTTCTCTGGAATATGGAAAGGTTATGATGCTGCCGAAAGCCATGTTGGTTATGTCACTAACGGCGTGCACATGCCTACTTGGGCTGCCAGTGAATGGAAGACATTCTATGCTGAAAAACTTGGAGAGCAGGTGTTTGAGCATCAGAGTGATCCTAAGGCATGGAAAGATATTTTCGAGGTTCCGGATTCTGAAATCTGGAATATGCGCATGACGCTGAAGAACAAGTTTATAGATTTTGTAAAGCGTGACTTTAAAGAGAAATGGCTTAAGAACCAGGGTGACCCCAGCGCAGTGATGAGTATTGTTGACCGTATCAATCCTAATGCGCTTATCATAGGTTTTGCACGTCGTTTCGCTACCTATAAACGTGCTCACCTTCTCTTTACAGACCTTGACCGTCTGGCTAAGATTGTTAATAATGAGCAGTATCCTGTACAGTTTATCTTCTCAGGTAAGGCTCACCCGGCTGATGGGGCAGGACAAGGCCTAATCAAGCGTATTACCGAGATTTCACGTATGCCTCAGTTCTTAGGTAAGATTATCTTCCTTGAGGACTATAATATGATTGTGGCTAAACGTCTTGTAACAGGTGTCGATATCTGGTTGAACACTCCTACACGTCCTCTTGAGGCCTCTGGTACTTCTGGTGAAAAGGCTGAGATGAACGGTGTACTTAACTTCTCAGTACTTGACGGCTGGTGGTACGAAGGTTATAAATTTGACGAGATGGCCGGTTGGGCTCTGACTGATAAGCGTACCTTCACTGATCAGGCACAGCAGGATAAACTTGACGCTGCTACTATCTACTCAATGCTTGAGAATGAGATAGTACCTTGTTATTTCAATAAGAATTACAAGGGTTATAGCCCTGAATGGATTGAGAAAATCAAGCGTTCAATAGGTCATATAGCACCTCACTTCACTATGAAGCGTCAGCTTGATGACTACATCAGCCGCTTCTATGAGCCTGAGGCTAAGCGCACTGCCAAACTTGTAGCTAATAACTATGCTAAGGCTCGTGAAATCGTAGCATGGAAGGAAGAAGTAGTAAGCAAATGGGATCAGATACAGGTGCTTTCAGTTGACTTCTCTACCTCTGTAGCAGCTATGCACACTGGAGAACCGCTTGAGGTCAAATGTGTGATAGACACTAAGGGTCTTGGCGAATCAGTAGGTGTTGAACTGGTATGTGATCGTATTGTTGACGGTCAGAACAAATATGAGAAGCGTATACCACTGGAAGTAGTACACAAAGATGGTTCAGTGCTGACTTACGAACTGAAGGAGAGACTTACTGACTCCGGTAACTTCCGTTATGGTCTGCGCATGTATCCTAAGAACGCTGAATTACCTCATCGTCAGGATTTCGCTTACGTTCGTTGGTTCTGATAAAATTTTTCTGATTTAAGGTAGTATCTAAGATACTACCTTAAATCAGAAAAATAAAATGACAATAAGCCAACTATAGACTGTTTAAACAGTATATAGTTGGCTTATTTATTAGCATAAAGTAAGCTATAAAAAATAGCATTATGATAATATGGCCTAATTGTAAAAAAGTAGGATGAAATCGCTGTAAGTTATTGTTGGCCATACA
>CAYNUE010000106.1:0-10791 GCA_964400325.1 uncultured Sangeribacter sp.
CCCACGATAACCAGCATATTCCGCACTTTGGTGTGTTCCCGGTGTGACGTTCCAGCGAGCAAAGCGAGCCCGGTTCAGTGTCGTTCCCACACCCACGATACCAAGTACGTGTAATTTTGTGATATACAGAGAGCCGCAACACCCGTCGGGTGTTGCGGCTCTCTGTATATCACGTTAGGGAATCCGGATTATCAGCGTTTGATAACCTTTGTGGCTTTACCGTTGCGGAGTACTACATAGATGCCTGCGGGAGCATTTTCGGCGTCTACCTCGATGCCGGACATGTTGTACCAGCGAGCTTCGCCATCTTCGTTAGCGTTTATACCCTCGATGCCGGTTTCGATGTATTCGTCATACGTCATAACGTCGCCATAGAACGACAGGTTATCAAGCAGCAGTGCCTCGCCGTCGCGGGTAATGATCTTGAAGCCTACGTAGATGTCCTGACCCACATATTGTGAGAGGTCGATACCTCTGGTGGCTACATACTCGTCTTCGTCATCTACAGCAAGAGCCTCACTGTAATCCCACCATTTATCCTCGCCGGCAGATACGCATACGCGATACTGTTCGTGATAAGCAGGGTTGATGGAGTTAGCCTCCCATACGAAATGGCTATCACCGTTGACATGCATACGCGGCATTACAAGCCAACGCTCTACATAACCTGGCTCGGTGAACCATGTGCAGCATGCCAGTGCGTGAGTGCCAAGCAGGTAGTGCTGTATGTTGAAGATGCCCCAGCCGTCTTCGTTGAATTCTTCACCAGCATTGGGGTGAATCTCGCGTGTATCTTCAGCACGGTAAGTAAACTCTTCGGGCAGTTCACCGTCCTCGAAATCCCATACCATTGTGGGTTCGCCGAGTACCTGTACTGTCTGTTCAGCAGTGTTGTTATTTGGGTTACTGTCCTCTGCATAATCAACCACCAGTTTAAGTGTATGGTTACCTGGAGCTACATTAGCACAGATGTCGGGTACACTTACTGTCAATATCTCCTGTGCGCGGATAGTAAACGCAGTTGCACCAACTTCTTCATCATCGATATAAGCTACAAGACGTGCATTTGCATCTACCATGCTGACGCTCTGTACGGTTGCGGTAGCCTCGTCTTTATCGTTGCTGCGCCAGTAAGTGCCGGGCTTTGATACTGAGGTGAGGATAAGGTCCGCACGTGTGGGGTCAACGCGGTCAATGCTTAAATCGTCGATGAGCAACCAGTTTTCGTCCTTATTACTGTAGCAATAGAAACCGATATGGATGTTGCCTTCCTCCTTAACTTCGAAGATGTGGATAGCTTCCTGATAGTGGCTGTTCATTACAGGGTCATATTCGGCCAGAGTGTTGCCCTCCATCGCCTCAGGAGTTGGAGCAGTACCGTAAGCTACACGCATACGTTCGGGGTGACCTTCTGTAGCGCTGTACCAGTATTTGAGTACATAGAAGCCTGGCTGCATGGTGATACCATCAAGGAATACCCAGTCATCAGCGTCGTTGTTGCTGTCATAGTTGTAGCCGAGACAACGGTCACCGGTGCGTGAGAAGTGTATCATCCAGTCGTTTGTGGCGACGTGCCAGTAACCTTCGTCTCCGTTGAGATTGAGATAAGTGAAGTCTTCAGTCTCTTCGGGATCTTCAAAGCCGTTGAAGTAGGGTATCGAGGCAGGACCGATATGCTTGACGGTTATCGAAGATGCATTGTTGGAAGGCATGAAATCGTCAGGATGCTCGGTCCATGCCTTAACTTCATATTTCATACGTGAGCCGCTCAGATTGGCAGGTGCAGCAAATGTATATGTTGCTGTTTCGCCTACAGCGAGAGCTATATCAGCGTGTTCGCGAGTGAGCTGTTCGCCATTGATAGTGTAACAGAGGTCGAAGCCATCTACGTCCACCAGGCCAATGTTGCTGACTTCAACTGATACTGTCTCCTGGTCAAGTCCTTCGCCAGTGACAGGTGTCAGGACATTGCTGACGCGCAGGTCGACAGGGTTGCTGACAGGTTTGATGTCGATGTTCTCAAGATATAGACGGAACTTATCAGGATTACTGATACAGTGGAAGCCTACAGTGAGTTCCTGACCGGCAGCAAGGTCGAGCATGAAATAGTATGATGCATGGTCAGCACCAATATTCTCGTAGGTGGCATGAAGCTGTGACATTGCCTCAGGAGTTGCTCCGTTGCCAGTCCATACTTCGAGTGCCTCACCGTACGAAGAACCGTAGATAGTGTAGGCCACAAGATAATTTCCAGCCTCATCAGCTGTAACGGCTGGAGTGAACAACCAGTCGTCGGCCTTATTAGAGGAGTGGTAAGTGTAATACACATGTGAGGGTACTGCATCTTCACTGAAGACCCATGTCTTCTCATCTTCGTTAGCGTCGAGCACACCCCAAGTCTCAAACTCAGCTTGAGTCATCTGAGATAAGTCTACGGACAGACTGCCAGCCTGAGCGTATCCCCCTATCATCATGGCAGCAGCCAGAAGAGATAAATTTTTTCTCATAGAGTTAGGTTTAGTTGAATAATTAGTTAAATAGTCACGAAAGGCTCCGATAGCTGCTATCGGAGCCTTACTGCTACAAAGGTAGAAAATAAGAAGGAGTTATGCAAATAAGGAGAAATTATTTTATGAAATAGTTGTCTTTTTTAAAGATACACTTGCTGTGCCTATCACCATGGTATATGAGGTATGCGCTGATAAACGTAGGTATTCATTCGTCCGCCGGCGCGCCATTGCATCCAGAGTCGGTTGCCCGTAAACCAGTAGCTCATCGTTACAGGTGAGTCATATTCGTACTGGATGTTGAGCTGGTATCCTGATGTGCCTCCTGCTCCACTGAGTTGGCAGTAGTAGGCAAATCGTTCGTCATTCTGATAACCATGGTCATAGTAGTAATAATAACCGTATCCGTTACCTTGGAATTCCATGTAGTTGATGTCATAGCCACCTACGGCCATTGAATTGGCTTCGATTAGCTGCCAGCACCCGTTGAGGTCAGAATCATAGAATACGTTCCAGCCGGCTGGAGGGGAGGGTGACCAGCTGTTATCGACTGTACATGAACTTAGCCCCAGTGTGCATACTACGGCAAGGGAGGCCAGCCAAGCGGCTGTCTTGGGAAGATGTATTTTCATAGTTTGTGATTTTAGAATTCGGTGAAACTAAATGGAAGTAGCGATTTAATAGACGGTAACACGTAGGTTTTGTCGGCCCCGTAGAGCAGCACTTCGATAGGTCCGTGTAGTGTCTCGTATTCAAGTAGGGCTTGGCGGCAGGCTCCGCATGGGCTGATAGGTGTGGCCTGGAAGCAGTCGGCATCTGGTGTGGTGCTGTCATGTCCTTGCCGTGTCCAGGCAGCTATGGCAATTTTCTTCATTGCCGTGTTGGGATATTGTGAGGCTGCCCAGTAAGCTGCCGTACGTTCGGCACATGTGCCCGAAGGGTAGGCTGCGTTCTCCTGATTAGACCCTGTGACTATGCGGCCGTCAGCCATGCGTATGGCTGCGCCTACATGAAATTTCGAGTAGGGAGCATAGCTACGTGAGGTAGCCTGTTTTGCCGCCTCTATAAGTTCACGGTCAGCGGAGTCCAGTTCGTCGGGCTGAACTTCTTTGACAAGGGTGGTGATATTGAAGGTCTTCATAGTTTAGTGTTCTGACAGGGTTCTGTTATGGCCTTAACATTAAATTTTGCAAATTGGTTTAGATTGAAAGGCAAATATAGTTGTTTGCTGTCATATTTGCAACAATCGACACGTCACTTTCATTCCATCTTCCATTGCCGCGATAGCGAGCATATTTAAATGAAAAGTCGTGAAGAAGTGACATAATTTAATTGGGAAGGGTAAATAAGCTAACTGAAATTTTTGTAATTTTGCAGCGAAAATCCTGTTATGACCGTGATACGACTATTTCTTAGCGTTTTACTGATGTTGTGCTGCCGTGTGGCAGTCTGCGCTGATTCCTACACCGACTATATAGACACCTACGGTGAGATGGCTGTCGAACAGCAGTGTGCCTACGGCATACCTGCCTCCATAACTCTTGCACAAGGCCTGCTTGAAAGTGCTGCAGGACGTTCGACGCTCGCTCGTGAGGGCAACAACCATTTTGGCATCAAGTGTCATGCTTCATGGAAAGGTGCCTCTATGTTGCGCGACGACGATGCTGCCGATGAGTGCTTTCGCGTTTACGATTCTGCCGGGGAGAGTTTCGAGGACCATTCCGTGTTTCTGACCGGCAAACGCTACCGCGAACTTTTTTCGCTTGAATGTACCGACTACCGTGGCTGGGCTGCCGGATTGAGCCGCTGCGGTTATGCCACAGACCCGCATTATGCTGATCGTCTTGTCACAATCATAGAACGTTATTCGCTCTATCGTTTTGATACTGAAGCTGGACGTCTGACTGATGAAACCATCGAGTTCATACGCCAGACACTGATTGCCTCCCACCCGGTGTGTCGTTCTCGCGGTCTGCACTATGTGGTGGCTGTGCCGGGTGATACTTACGCTCATATAGCGGCTGAATTCAGTGTAGACGCCACGCAGCTTATGGCGTATAACGATGTGGACACCGACGGCGAGATACGTGCCTGGCAGGAAGTCTATTTGCAGCCCAAACTCGACAACGCGCCTGACGATATTGATTCCGCCACTATTGGCACTGACGAAGATATGCACAGCCTGTCACAGCGCTTCGGCATTACCTTGGCTGCCCTCCGCGCCCTCAACCCCAAAGCTAAAGACCGACCCGGCACACGTCTGCGCCTTCACTGATTAGATTATACCTATCGTAGCGGTAATGGGAACGACACAGGAGCTGGGCTCGCTTTGCTCGCTGGAACGTCGCACCTATTGTAACACAGAACTACACAGGAACTGAAACACAGAACTGCACAGAACTTAAAAGTCAACTTCTAAAGGGATAGGTAGGACTTCCAGGACTTACTTTGGTCTTACTGCCTTCAGTCAACCTTGTTCAGGGATAATATACGTTAGGGATAATATCCATAAGTCAACTTACGTAAGGGATAGGCAATGAGTTTAACCAGAGTTAACTATATTCGGGTATAAGACTTATAAATACAGTCAACCAAAATCAGGCTACCACAAGATACTATATCTGGCGCTTCGGAACATTTCAGATATCGTATAAATCTTCTTACTGGGGGTAAATTGAAAGCAGGAGACGACCATACGATAATGTTGCTGAAGTGCGTTTTTACTTCGAATCAGATTTCAAAACTACTCGGCAGAGCAAAAAGTTCCATAGGCTCCAAGCGTGAGAGCTTGTCTTTAAAACTGTTTGGAGAAAAACTGAGCCTGAAAACAGTAGATAAGTTAATACGTTTATTATAAGTTAATTATACCCTAAAAAGATAGATACGGTTTTTAAGCCCTCTCACATTAGTCAACTTATATTTGCGGAAATTTTTAAACACTTTGTATTATAAATAGAAGACTAACAACTCTACTGATTCTCCTTTCTTCTCTTTTTCTGCTATTGAAAGCAGATATAATGACTCCTACCTGTTATATCCTAATCCCACAGGTCAAAATAGCCGACAAAGCCTATATTATCCATATCTCTGACAGCCTATGATATTCCGTCATTACATCTGCTGTTTTTATCCCTATATATTACTCTAAGATTCAACGACTTAGATGTATGTAATAAAATTAACATATTACACCCTTATATATTACTATAAATCAGTAACTTACAAACGTAATGTAATATCACTTTTAGCCCCCAAATTTTGGAACTATCGGTACACCTAACTAATTTTGCACAAAATCAATCACCATTAATACCCCACTAATCATGAGTAAGAAACTGTTCTTATAATTAAAATATGGGAGAAGTGGAGATAACCGTGTCTGCGGACAGTTCAGTATGGAGTATCAATGAGTGTGTAGACACTTCTGATAGTTACGTGAGTATTTCTGTATCTTTGGCTCTAGACGAGTACACTATAAACATACAGACCAACGATGCAGAGTATATCGGTCATTACAGTGTGATGGAATATTAAAAAGGTCTCTTTATAATTTCAAAGCTACATTTTCTCTCAGAACGGTAGCTTTGAAGTCAGCTTCACTACCGACGAGTATGTATTCATTGGGTATGTTACTTTGTGATTCTTACTTAGGCCAATCTAACTTTTATTAATTTTTATAACTTAAAATCATGAACCTTAAGACAATTATCATGACTTCTATGATGGCAGGCATCTCATTTGCCGCCACAGCGCAGGTAACAGTTACCGAATCAGGACAGGCTATTTTCGGGTCTTATGCCCCCTCAGCTTCTGCCACTCCTTCTCGGTCTGATCTTGATACACAAGCAGCAATAGTTCTATCCAATCCTAATGGACAGACCTTAGCCACCAGAATAGCGTTTGGTCCGTTAGACCGTATAAGTGTAGGTGAAGTACTCGGAACTAAGAACGAGCTAACTGGACAGTTACATCTTAAGGGTTACAGTGGTATTGCAGGAACTGTTGGAACTACCCGCATATTCGAGTTTATTTCTCAGCTTAATAATACGCTGCTTCTTTCACCGGCTTTCCGTTTCTATTCGGATGTCAAGGCAAATAGTTTTGTAGTTGTGTCTGATGGACGCTTCAAAGAGGATGTGAAGACATTGGAAGGCAGTGCTGAGGGACTCTCTCTGTTGTCACCTGTAAGATACAGTCTGACAGCTCAAAATGCTGAGGCTGGAGATACACCTCGTACTTTCAGTACTGACTCTGCCGATGAGGCTGATGAGGTTGTCGAAGAGAGTCCTCTTGCTCCGGACCCACGTACTCGTTTTGGGTTCATAGCTCAGGAAGTACAGGAAATCTTCCCTGAGTTGGTCATTGAGGATGCTGACGGCACCTTAGGCATAGACTATACAGGTTTCATACCTCTGCTTGTTGATGCCTTGGGCACTCTGCAACGTCGCGTGGAAGAACAGCAGGAGATAATAGACGCTCTCTCAAGCTCAGGACAGGGACGCCAACTCGCCCCGTCAGCAGGAGTTCGTGACCTGCTTATAGAGGCCGGTGCTGAAGTGGCTCAGAACACTCCCAATCCTTTCAGTGCCTCAACACGCATAGCCTGCAATGTACCGGTATCAGTAAGCGAAGCAGTATTGTTTGTCTATGACCTCCAGGGACAGCAGCGTCTACACATTCCCGTCACAGAACGTGGTGAAAGCGAAATCGTCATAGAAGGCTCAACGCTTACACCGGGTATGTACATCTACACTCTCATAGCCGATGGTGTGGAGATAGGTAGTAAGAGAATGATTCTGACTGACTAATCAGGTATTTTATACATCTGTCTAAAATGAATTACCATGAGCCTTAAACCTCATCCGTTTATTCGCTACTTCCTGGTAGCGGTAAGTTTCCTGATGTACATGGGAAACATGAATGGTGCAATCTACCATACGGAGTGTTTCTCTGTTGACGCTCTTGCTATGGATACTGTAGAGTCAGACTGTGGAGATAGATATACAAGACTTGTCTGGGACGGTATGGAGAAGACTTATGAAACGGGGCTACCGGAACTTCCGGTACGTTATCTCCGTTTCGTAGTGCCACAGTATACAAAAAATTTTTCAGTGGAGATTCTGAATTCTTCTGTTGCCACAACCTTTACAGTACCTTACCCTGTGGTAGCTGCTGCAGACTGCCCGGTAAGCAATTATGAATATGCTAATCTGACCGTTGATGCAGGTTATGACAAAACTATGTATCCGAATGCCAGCATAGGGTGCGTATACCAGAATAATATGCTGGAAGGATGTGTGCATATCGTCACTGTCGCTCTTTACCCTGTAATCTATGATGCTGCTGCTGAATCCCTGAAGGTCTATGACAGCATTGAGTTCAATCTTTCCTATGATGACTGTCTTCCGGAAGAAATGGATATTCCCTATCTTCCTGATGCCTCACCGTCAGGAATGATTAATCTCAGTTCATTGACTGTAAACTACGGAGATGCCTCAGGGCCTTTAGGAATCGCCACTTATGCTGCTTCTGTGAAACAGCCTCATTACTATATAATCACTGATTCTTCTTTGGTCTCCGCTTTCAATGAACTGGTAGAATGGAAAAGAAATAAGGGCTACATAGTTAATGTGGTTTCCATACAGTCCATACTGTCTAAGCCTAAGTATACTGTTGGAAGTAATGCTGAACTGGTGGATGAGGCTGCTGCTCTGCGTGCCTATCTCTACGATGAGTACTGTAAATTTAAAAATGACGGCCCATTCTTCTGTCTTTTAGCCGGTGATACTGATACCGAAGTACCTATAAGATATACAAGACAGAAGAATGATTTAAATATACCTGACAATATAGAAAATGCCTATATACCTACTGATAATTATTTTGGAGACCTTCTAACCCCATGGTCACTGCAGTTATGTAGTGATGGGTTATACAGTATGTATTACTTAGATACTCAATATAACTCGACAATTTATGTTGGAAGACTATTATGTCATACTGCTCAGGAAGTGAAGAACTATACACATAAACTGTTAATCTATGAAGCTAACCCTGGTTATGGTGACAATAGTTATCTGACTAAGGCTTTCTACTTTGCTCAGGTTGGTTTAAATAGTACTATAGAAAAATGTGCTAAGTCTTTGGGAATAGACTATGAGATAGTATTGGATAATCTTATTTCCAATGGGAACAATCCTTTAGGACCATCAGGAGAAACTATTATAAAGAAAATTAATAAAGTAGGATACAGCAGCTGGTTTGGACATGGGAATCCAGGTTCTGTAGAAGTCTCAGGAAAAGAAAACAATAAAATCTTGGCTATTACAGCTCTTGATTGTTATGGAAAGAATGATGTATATATAGCTGACGCTCCTAACAATGGTCTTGATAATCTTACCAACTTCACTAAACCAGCTATAGTGAATACAGTATCCTGCACAGTAGCGCCCTTCGATAAACTTCCTGGCTACGAAAGCGTCACATATAATATGGCTCAGGCGTTTACTGTTGCAGGGAAATTTGGTGGCCCAGCTTTCATAGGGAATACCAGAGAGGGTTTGCTCAAATCCTCCAGTACACTCCAAGAAGAATTTGGTCTACATATACACCAGAATCCTAAAATAAGTATTGCTGAGTCATTGGCAAAGATGACAAATACTTATAAGGATAAACGGATTCTCACAGCTCATAATTTAATTGGTGATCCTGAATTTGAGATGTGGCTTGCCCAACCTAAGGAATGGAAAGTTAACATAAGTGACAGCCGAAACAATCTAAAAGTAGAGGGAACAGACTTGAAAGACGGAACCTTAGTGGTACGTACTCTACACAATGAGTATCTGTCTTCTTCAATTTTGGATGAGAAAGAGATAGAGGTATCGTTGGCATGTTTCACTAAAGAGGAAAGCTGTATGCGCCTGATGTCTTTATGGAAGAGAGGTTATCTGCCCATAATACGTTTGGCTACCTGTGGAGACAAAATACAGGGCTGGACAAAAGATTTTGTTGTCAGGGATGCCTTTCTTGGCGGTAATCTTAGTGGCCAGAAGAGTACCGATGAAATAGCCTTTACAGAAAGTACAGTTTCCATAAAGGCTATAGATGAGGTTACATTGTACGATAATTTCAAGATTGGTGAAAACGGAAACCTAACGGTAGAGTGTAATAATTCTGTGGAAGTTGCGTCATCTATTGCAGACGGCGGCAGCTTGAAAGTAACTGCTGGAAGGGTAAGACTTGAAAAAGGCTTTACAGTTGCAAAGGGCGGTTTCCTGAACATTAAAGGCACTGCCGAATAATTCATTCTTGACTGCCTGTTACATCGCGCGATGTAACAGGCAGTCAAGAATGAATACTCAACATTACTCACACTAACAATCAGAATTTATGAAGAAATTTCTACTTTACTGTATGTTATCCAGTGTTGCCTGCGGTATGTGGGCACAGGAGAGCCAGAACCTGGTGGTATACGAAGACCGTGTATGGGAGTATACTTGCGGCACAACCGGTAACCACCGTTACAGGACTATAAAAGCCCGTTTTGAAGGCACTGCCATGATTGAGGACAAGGAATATGCACGTTTCTGTATCTTGTCGTCGGTGGAATATCAGCGCTGGGATTTGGAAATTGTAGAGTTCCATGATTATTCTTCAGAGAGCATCGAGAGGAGAACCCTGGGATATGTCCGTGAGGAAGATGGGAAAGTCTACTCTTACGTCGGTGATAAAGAACACCTTATGTTTGACATTACTTCACCGGGAAGCCTTGTCGATTGTGGAATGAGGTGGAAAATAGGAATTTATGCCTGGGATGAGGTGGAACCTGCAAAAATAGAGCTTTCAGAAGCCCAGTCTTTAACCAATTCCGGTAGTGTATGGCAGGCGTATATGGTTGACAAAGCGTATTTCGACTATCCCGATAGTCCTTTTGAGCCGTATGAGTGCTTTAATACCTATTACTATGATCCGGCTCCAATGTTTGTTGTCGGAGTAGGACCTTACGGCCTGTCGGGGGGAGGAGGTACCGTATTGGGATTTGAACCCGACACCTTAGACACTGGAGGTGGCATAGGTAACTGGCTGAATTATGTCTATGATCTTGAAGGCAACGTCATATTTGAGGGTACCAACCAGATGACTCCTATTGTGGGCGTACCGACACAGCCTGCCGATTCCGACGCCATGAAGATTGTCTATGACCTGACAGGTCGTGAGGTGGCACGCGGCGAGAAGGCTACCGACGGACTTACCCCAGGCATCTACATGGTACGTCAAGGCAACA
>CAYNUE010000107.1:0-8633 GCA_964400325.1 uncultured Sangeribacter sp.
CATAGTACGAAATTTTATTTATCATAAAAACAATCCTCCCCCCATAAGGTTGACCTCGCCTCTCCAAAACTTATCCCTTACCTCTATCTATAGCAATTGCACCTGTATAGAACTTTGCTCCTGTTGCTCTCTGGAACATCACACATCATGTCTCACAGAACAGCACGAGAACTGATAACACAGAACTTAAAATTCAACTTATATAAGGGATAGAAAGAAAATGCCCAATTAGAATGTTTCTCTAAAGCCAAATTCCTTTAAAAGGAGTAACTGAAGACATAGCGGTAAGCTTATTTTTATTTCGAATGAAAAATCAAACAAAAAATCAAATTAATAGACAAAAATTTGTATGTATAGAAAAATATCTATAACTTTGCAATTGCGGACCGACCGGAAGCCCGGTCTTGGGTAAGAGGGTGGGTCTGTAGACATATTAAAAGCGTTTACTTGACGCTCTTTCTTGGCTTGTTGAAACCTGGAAAACTTCAATTCGTAGTCAAGAATGAGACAACAGTAGATGCCTAAGTGGATATATGTATATTCTGCCAAAAGCGTGCGCGTGAGCGTCCGCTTATGGCGTATCGTATATTCTGCGTGAGGCTTCTGTGTTGTCCGTTCTACTACGAAGGGCAATTCCAGGGCCTCAACAAGCGGAACGGGCAATAAGTACAGACTCTCACGCTTTTTTTGTTATATTCTAATGCTTAATCAGGTGAGTCTATACAGCATTTACAAATAGTATGAAATTTTTGTTTAAGTGGCTGCTTATAGCTATGGCATTTACTTCCGTAAATGTAATGTTACCAAGCTGTGGTGACGATAATGACGAACCAGAGAATGTTGATAAACCAGATACACCAAGTAAAGCAGATGTTGACGACAGCCGAATCTTCGGTACGTGGGTTGGAGAATTCTGGGATACTAAGTTTACTTTGACGTTCTCAGAAGATGGTAAGATGACAGAAATTGTTGATGGTGAGTCGGGAGTATATACTTATTCGCTGACTAAAGGTAAACTCACTATTACTCCTAATACTTCAGCTCTTAATAATATTATGGGAGATAACATAGAAGTAAGTTTTAAAGGTAGCAAGTTGATAATCGCATGTAATTTATGGAATATGGAATTATCAAAAAGATAAATTTTATTATTTCATAAAGATTAGAAGACTAATTTAATCACATTAATTTTAACTAGCCCTTTCTAAGAATAGTAAGTTGTTTTAGAAAGGGCAGTTAAAATTTCAGTTTGAAGAATATTATATATTCTGGAGTCATTATTTTGTATATAGTGTAATATTTTTATATTATTGATCCTAACTGTACAGAATAATTTTAGGATTTCAATAATATAAGCAATAGATACTAACCCTCACTTTTCTATTTATTTTTTATTGCTAAATGCCATTTAAGTGGTGTTCTAGTAGATTGTGTATCTACAAATAATTCTTATGTTTATGACAAAGTTTTTCAGACTTCTACTGCTTATTATTTTCCCTCTTATTATTATATCTTCTTGTGAAAAAGATGATGATAGTCCACGTCCACAAGATAGTATAGTTGGAACGTGGTACGGAATCCGTAGCTATATTAATCCAGTTAGTGGTATTCAATATCAATATCTTACAATCTCATTTGATTCTAACGGCATCGGTATTCTAGAATATGAAGGTCCAATTACATATTCTCTTGCTACATTCACCTATTCGATACAGAATGATACTATAATATGTCATGGATCGGATATGGATGCAGATGGATACTGGAGTGAAGATTTTAATATGACTTTAAAAATCGAAGGAGATCGACTTATTCCAACAGATAGATTCAGTATGTTCATTCTTACAAGAGATGGTTCAGTTGAAACTGATGGAAACGGAGAGGAAATAATAGATGATAGCCAATTGATATATGGTGTATGGCTCCATAATTCTGGTAAAGTTGTTCTAGTCTTTGATTATTCAAATTTTACTGAATATTCCCTATTATCAGATCCAAGGAATGTTTATTATAAAAAGACTGAGGGTTCTTTCAGTTATAACTATAGGCAAAAATATGTTAATATTGGTGATGTTTATTATAATGTTGTAAATCTAACTAATAATTCTTTACAGCTAAAATTAGAAGGTTCCAATAAAACTTACAATTATACACGTGGAACTGAAGCTGATATTCCTTCTAATGGTGAAGGAATGGTAGATTATAAAGTATTATTGGAACTTCCGAGGTTTTGGGGTGACGATAAAGATATTAGAACAATAGTCTTTAATAATTCAAATCAAGTTACTTATTATGAAACTAGTTCTAAACCGTATGGGTCTTGGGGTCATATAAGTTTAATAGCTAGTGGTACATATTGGGTAGTAGATAAAGAGATAAATTGTGTCTTTGATGATGTATATTGGGAAGGAGGAACCTCAGGTTCGAAAAACTATTTTCCAGACTGGACATGTGGTGAAAAGAATTTTAAAATATTTACTATTGAAAATATTAATACCGAAAGTCTAAAGCTGAAATTCGATGATGGAAACTCATATTATTTCTGTCCTTTTTATCTCTAAACAAGTGCTTATTTCCTTTATAAAATAATGATTTATTATTTTAGTAACAAACGATTAATAAAATAGTAATGAATAAATTTTTAAATTTAATACTGGGACTGCTGGTATCATTCCCGTCGTTAGCCCACGACTTTAATTATACCTATGGAGGGCAGACTTTACTATATACAGTAGTTGATGAAGTTTCTAAGACCTGTATTACCCATCCAGGTAGTAATATACGTTGGCCTTATACAACAGGAAACTCAATTGTTGGAGATCTTATTATACCAGCATACGTTACTGATCCTACCTCCACAACTGAGATACAATATAAAGTAGTAGGGCTTGGAGTATGTGCCTTCTACGACTGTAAAGATTTAACATCTATAATCCTTCCAGAATCTATTACCGATATTGGTCCTGATGCTTTCTCCAATTGTTCTGGCCTGACATCTGTTGTTATTCCGGAATCTGTTACCTCTATTGGTGAGTACGCTTTCTCCAAGTGTTCTGGCCTCACGTCTGTTACTATTCCGGAATCTGTTACAACTATAAGTCCTGGTGCTTTCTCCAATTGTTCTGGCCTGACATCTGTTGTTATTCCGGAATCTGTTACCTCTATTGGTGCGTCCGCTTTCTCTAATTGTTCTGGCCTGACATCTGTTGCTATTCCGAACTCCGTTTCCTTAATTGGATCTCATGCCTTCTTAAAGTGTTCAAATTTAATCACAATTAATCTTCCTGAATCTATTACTGAAATTGGAGGAAAGACTTTTGCTTTTTGTTCGAGTCTAACATCTATTTCTATTCCGGAATCTGTTACCTCTATTGGTGGAGCTGCTTTCGAGGAATGCTCTGGCCTGACGTCTGTTACTATTCCAGAATCTGTAATTTCAATTAGTGGCCATGCTTTTGACGGTTGCGCTAATCTAACATCTGTTACTATTCCAGGCTCCATCACTTTTGTCGGTGGAGAGGCAGGACAGGTCTTCGAAAATTGTCCGAAACTTAGCCACATATATTATAATACCGAAAATCCTCTTAAGTGTAATGATAATAATTTTTCCACATTGACTTATACTTCAGCGACCCTTTATGTACCTGAAGAAGCACTTGAAAGGTGTAAGCGTATTAGCCCTTGGAAAAATTTTCAAATGATAGTAGCCTATGAATTCTCCGGGATTGAAGAAATTTCAGAGCCATTTGACGTATTTTTACCATACGAAGTCTATACCTATGGAGGTATGAAGATTACTGACTCTATGGACAATCTTCCTAAGGGTAGCTATATTATCCGTCAGGGTAAGTTCAGTAAAAAAATAGTAGTTAGATAAACATTTTATAGTAGTTATAAAAGTAGAAAATAACATGGTCTTAACTGATACTTTAGCATTATAAAGATGATAAAGTAGGCTTATATTTAGTTTATAGTTAGTCTAAAAATTAAGCACCAGTTATATTAAACCATAAGATGAAGTAGTAGCTACTAATGTTTACAATAGAAATTAGACTAAAATAAAAGATGAAAATACATACGTTAAAGAGTATATACTCTCAGTTGGACAATACGAATAGAATTCAATTTTGGGTACTTGCTTCCAGTTGTTTTGTTGCGGTCTTTACTTTCTTTGTTGGATTAGTTTATCAAGCTTTAGTTGTAGAAGAAAATAAGGAGAATAATGAATTATCTGCAAATATACAATTATTTACTTCTCTCCAGCCACTAATAGCACGACAGACTCAGTTTAAAGAAGCAACTGATAATTTTAAAGCAGTTATTCAGCTCCAGGATAAGTTTGGTATTGATACACTTTCTTTTATGAAAGGTGTTCAGACTTTTACCGAGGATGCTAAAATATACAGTAAGGAGATACAAAATAGTATACGAATGTTTCCGCCTAAGTCTCACGAAAAGATAACTGCGTATGCAGATACTATTTCATTGCTTGTTGGCCTTATAGAGTTAGGAGAAAATCTACCTCCTAAGTATAGTCATGAAGAATTTATCAGGGCCTTTTATGGTAAAGCATGGCCTATTTCTTATCAAAACTATGAGTCAATGAGTGATAGTGTTTATACTACTTTTTCAAAAAGTGATAATATTGTTAATACACTTAACTTATGTGGTTTACTAGTAGATAATAGTATAGGAGTATATAAAGAAGTAGAGAAAGTATTACCTCAGGCATACTATTCTAAAACTTCCTCTACGTACAGAATTATATGTATCTCTATTGGTCTGTTCATATTCGGAATAGCACTTTGGATACTAATGGCTAATATTGTTTTTCCTTATCGTAATAAATAAAAATTATGAGGAAGCATTTGAAAACTATAAATGAGCTTAAAGAGAGATTTGTTTCTGTCTTTGTTGTTTTAATGATAGCTTGTCTTTCTTTTATATCATGTAGCGATGACAAAAAAGAGGAACCAAAAAACCAAAAATCTATTATCGGTATATGGCGATTGGATTTTGAGGACGGTTATCAATTACTAACTTTTAAGAAAAATGGTCAGTATTCTCTTGTTGAGATTGATTATGTCAGTGGAAATTGGTCAGAGGAAGGTACATATTCTATAGAAGATAATATAATAACCTGTATCTCACCAGATACAGATTTTGGAATTGAGGTTTATACACTCCTTGCACTCACTGAAACAAAACTTATTTTAAAATACGAAGGTAGGTACGTTGGTGACTACCATGGAGAAGAAATTGATGAATGGTATCGTGTAGAATAATTTAAGTTATTCAGAAAAATAAATGAATCTATCATGCTCTTTTATAAAAGTTTATAAAGTGGGATGTTCCCAGCCTAACAAACCCTCGATGGACAGTATAAAAAGATTTTCGGTCGAGACATAATTCACCGTTAAATCATTACCCTTTAAGACTCTTGGCTATGTTAAAATGAGTGGAATACGGAGGTAGGAAGAAAAGGTAAAGTTTCCGTTTACCCATATCTTTCTCATTTCCTTTATACACCTGCTTCTGTGTGCTTTGGTGTGGTCAAGCTTGATAAATGTATTCTTCCTTATTGTAAGGAGAACCTGTCAAGAAAATCTGCTATACCTTTAACTTTGGTTTAACATTGTCTGAATGCTGCTAAAATAGTCAAAAATATGAGAACACTTTTTTTCACTTTTTTCAGTTTTGCTTTGCTTTCTTGCGTATCTCTTATCGGTTGCAGCAAGAAAGAAAATACGATTAATATGGAGAAATTGCTATCAGAAAGAGACTCACTTTTGCAAGTTAGCAATATACAAAGTCAGGAACTTGAAAATATGAACGCTTACTTTACTCAAATCTCGGATTGTTTGGATTCCATCACTGAACAAGAACAGATTTTGCTGGTCAATGTAAATCCTGAAACAAACTTAAGATATTCAAGTGCTGAGATGCGTCAACGGCTAAAAATGCTTTCTGAAGTTCTTTCCCGCCAGAGAGAAAGGATTAAGAATCTCACAGATTCCCTTTACCATACTAAAGACAGCACTGGATATAAAAAACTCTCTAAAATGATAGATTATTTATCACAGCAGTTAGATGCGAAGGAGGTAAAAATTAATTCTCTACTTATTGAGATAAACAATAAAAACAAGGACATCGCACAACTCACTGTCAATGTCCATACGCTTAAGTCTGAAGTAACTGAAGTTAACAAACAAAATGAAATGCTTTCTACTGTTGTAGTAGAGCAGACAAAAATGCTAAATGAGGCTTATATCTTGATAGGCAATAAGAAAAGACTTCAGGAGCTGGGAGTTTTGACAAAAGGTAATTTATTGAAGAAAGCCAAGTTCAATCCGAACAATATTAATTTGGACTACTGTGAGCCTATTGATATAAGCTTAGTTAGGAATATACCTCTGAATTCAAAAAAGCCAAAAGTATTGAGTCCAGTTCCAAGCGACAGTTATAAGATTGTTGAAACTAACGATGGAGAAAATATACTTATTATAAATGATCCTACAGCTTTCTGGAGTCTGTCGAACATTTTAGTAATACAGTTATAATCAATCTAACTTTTTCAATCGAAAAGATAGTTTAAAAATTAAAAATATATCTAATTATGGGAAAATATATTGTATGTTTGATTACATCAATAATAATAGGAATTGGAGTGACTTTTGCTGATATTCAGCACACAGTAGGCCGAGGCGAAACAATAGAAAGTATCGCTGAAAAATATGGAATTACTACTGAGAGATTGTTGGAAGTTAACAAAGATGCGTCCACTTTATTTTATATAGGACAAAGGTTAAAAATCCCTATTGCGCAGAAGAATGAGCATGATGAAAATGCCCATAGTAATATTAATGCTCATCACAGGATGATATCCGCTGTAGAACAAGGTCTATCAGAAGATGCAAAGCGTTATTTTGAGAATAAGAATTGGGAAAAAGCGGTTAAAACTTATAGTAAATTAATAAAAAAATATCCGAGAGCGATATATTACTATAATCGAGGTCTCTCTCACATGAATAATAATAAAAACCGTCAAGCTGCAAATGATTTTAAGAAAGCTCTATCAATGGATGATTGCACTTCGTCAATACTCAAGAATAGTCCGAGATTACTTGCAGAGGCAGAAAAACGTCATAGCGAATGGAAAAACAGGCAAGCCAATTTAATTGGAGGTATTGTGCTTGGTGTAGCTGCTGCCGGTGTGACAACTTGGGCCGTGATAGAATCTTCTAAAATTGAATCTGTTGATAATGGCAATATGTACGTTAATTCTGTCGCATCGGAGAATCCAAGTCAACTATCAAATATGAATGAAGTCTTTAACCAAATTATGGCTAAGACAATTCAAGAAGGACAATTCCAAGAACAGGTAGAATATAATCAGGCAAGAACTGCTTGGCAGCAGATGACAGGTAATGATCTTTCTATTGATGAGTGGAGAGCACAGAAAGGACAAGCCCTTATGAATATGCAGGCACAAGGAATTGATGTGAATGTAGATACAAATTCTAATGATGATTATTGGAGTGAGACCAACCGTAAGGAACGTCAGCGTCGTATTCTCAATACTGTAGTGGGCGAGAAGTGTAGTCTTTGCAAAGGTTCTCGCAAGTGTCATGCCTGCCATGGCAGTAAAATAGCTTCTGGTATGGGGATTGACCGCGTTTGTACCTCATGTAACGATAAGGGTGACTGTCCTGCTTGTAATGGTACAGGCCTCTCTTCTTGGAATAGATAATGTTTTAACTGGAATGCAAGTTGATTATCATACATTAATTTGGTAAATTTTGAGGTTGACTGTAATCTACTCGATAGAAGATTCAGAGCTACTTTTGCAATTCTCAACCGATAACGAAATGAATCCTAATAAAAAAGTTCCTATACTGCTGTTTTAGCCCCTGTGTGGTTCTGTGAAAAAATGTGGTGCTACAGACGAGCACAGCTAGCCGTTTGGCGTTGGTCCTGTTAGTTACAGCTATAAAGACAAAAAAGAAGTATAAAACAGTTAGTATAAAATGCTTAAGGCGCCTGTCCTCACGGATTGGCGCCTTTTATGTTTTCCATAATACTTTCTAACTAACCTAACATCATGAAACGATTTTCTGTATTTATAACACTAGGTAAGAGTAAAAAGTTCTGAAGATGAATTGAAATTTAGGCTTCTGTATAAGATTTTATCTTATATGTAGAAAGGGAAACTGAAGGGAATCATGCCCGCGTTGCTCGTTGGAACGTCGCACCCAGTCTGTGTCCCAGAACATCACGGAACCGAAATACAGAATTTGACTGTCAACTTACATAGAGAAAAGTATAAATAAAATATTGACTATTAGAGATTTATTTTAGTTTGTGGATAAAGCTGAGAATAAAGTTCTTCATTAATTTCCCAGCTACCACCGTATAATCCACCCTTTCTGGTTAATATACCCTGTTGTTTTAACAGTTTTACTCTTTCATATACAGACGAATACCCTATACCTAATTTCTCCATAAATTCTTTATACGTGATATAAGGATTTTTTCTAATTAGTGTACAAATTACCTCTACATGACTCTCTTTATTTGCCTCTTTATTTGCCTCTTTATTTGCCTCTTTATTTGCCTCTTTATTTGCCTCTTTA
>CAYNUE010000107.1:8733-10614 GCA_964400325.1 uncultured Sangeribacter sp.
TTTGCCTGGGAAGATATGTGCTCTACCACAAGAAAGGCGGTGATAAGATGTAGTTTAAAATCTGCTGTTCCATTACCATTAGACTTTAATTCATCTTGAACTGTCTGTACTCCACGACTATAACGATTAACAAAACCGAGTACTTTCATTCCTTCGGCAACTACACCATTACGGTAATCATTTACATATGGAAAATTCTCCGGAGTTGCTTTACCATATAGACCACCTGGATTCATTATTTCGATTCGATTGTCATATTGATAAAACTGCACAGGCCCATTACCTTCATAATCACGATGACAGATTGCATTCATGAGTAGTTCTCGAGTAGCCCAATGCGGATAATCTATTAAAATTTCCTCTCTTAAAGCAGAGACAGGCACAGGACGACGATTTGTGATTGATACATCAACAAATGTATCAAGTTGGGATAAAATTTTTACCAAATTACCGGAAAACTTATATTCGCTTTTAATCTTACAAGCACGTGTTAAACCGTCAAATCTGACGTACTGAACATAACATCCTGGCATAAATCGTTCAGGATTTTTTCCAAACATTATAATCCCTGCATAAGTTGGGCAAGTATATTTTATATTATAGTATCCTAGAGCTTGTAGTTGTTGCTCTATACTTCGGTTATCTGTTTTTAGTACTTCTTCTGGGAATGCTTTAGGTAGATAGATTTGCTTAAAGGCATTTAAATCAAGATCGTCAAGTGTTGAGTCTAAACAAGGCAGCGCATCAAATGTAAGCATTTTACTGGTACGCTTTTCCAAAAGTCTTTTTTCATCTGCTTCACTAGCAACACATTTGCGAGGTCCATTACGAATCCAAATTCTACCATCATATCTAACTGGTGTAAATTGACAAGGCTGTACAGTAACTACTGCCACATCGCCGTTTGGGAGTGATACTTTTTCAACAGTCATGCTAACCTGAGGCTGAAGTTTACCGTCAGTCTTTATACCCCCTAAATTTTGTAATAATTGGTCGGTAATTTTAATTTCCGGATTTACCTCACCACTCTTATCATCAATACCTATTATCAAATATCCTGGGAGATTATGGTTGGGTAGGTCATTGGCAAATGCACAAATTGCCTGACCGAATTTGTCAGTATTAGTAGTTGATATTGTACGTTCAATTCTATCACTCTCAATATCTGCTAAAAGAGTTGTTACTGCGTCAGGAGTTAACATAGGCGTATACGTTATTTGTGTCTGTTGGTTACTACTTTATTTATAATTAGGCCTGTCTTTTCGATACTTGCCTAAATCCTATCTACTTTTAGTAAGTTAAAATAAAAGTTGGAAAATTTTATTTATGAAATTACTACTTGTTTCAAGGACTTGGTCAAAGTTAACCAAATCCCTCTAATTATACAAGCGCAGTTTAAAACATATCTAAATCTGTACATATAAAATTTATAGTACTATAGCTATAATAATTGAATGTGAAGGTATATTGACGACTCTCTCAGTGAAGTGATGGGATAAAAAAGAAGCAAGGCGCCTGTCCTCACGGATTGGCGCCTTGTAATGTTTTCCATAATACTTTCTAACTAACCTAACATCATGAAACGATTTTCTGTACTTATAACATCGGGTAAGATTAAAAAGTTCTGAAGTGAGTGAAAAATTTTATGTGGTTATCCTAATTTTTAGGAACTACGCACGACTTTTTAGTTACATCTGTTGTGATTTACAAGACTTTAATATCATATACCGCTTCTCATCAGGCGAGTAAATAGTAAAGATGATATTATCATTGAGGGGGAATGGGGTTGGGATTTGGTGTGTAGCGTGGTTATTGTTACCTTTGCAGTAAACAGATAAGTTATGGAAAAGAAGAAGTGGAAGATTCTTGATACCAGATATA
>CAYNUE010000108.1:0-1376 GCA_964400325.1 uncultured Sangeribacter sp.
AAGCTGGTAGTAAGTCGTGCCCGTCGTGCACAGCGTTTCCTGTCACAGCCTTTCTCGGTAGCTGAACAGTTCACCGGTCTGCCTGGTGTTATGGTACCGCTGGCAGAGACTATACGTGGTTTCAAGATGATACTCAATGGCGAGGTCGACCAATATCCCGAACAGGCATTCCTCAACGTCGGTACTATCGACGAGGCTATAGCCAAGGGTAAGAAGATGCTCGCAGAGGTAAAATAAAGCAGCAGCCGCATTGCGGCCGACAACCAAAACCAAACATCATATATGACACTCGAGATAATATCGGCCCGTGAAGTGACTTTCAGTGGTGAGGCAGAGTCAGTGACCCTGCCCGGTGCTCTGGGTAGCTTCACCGTGCTCAGAAACCACGCGCCGCTCATATCGGTGCTTACGGCAGGCAAGGTACGTTACCGTACTCCTCAGGGTGCTGAGCAGAGCGTGGAGATAAAAGGCGGCTTAGCCGATGTCGATGACAATGTGGTGTCGGTGTGCATATACTAAGAGATATAGAAGATGACAAAGAAGCTAACATCATTACTTGTTCTGCTGGTAGCCTTGTTTATGTTGCCGCAGACAGCCCTGGCCTCATCTCATGAGGAGGGCGGGGGAGAGGTAAACGTGAAGGAAGCCATCTTCCATCATCTCGGTGACGGCTACGGCTGGGAGGTGCCTTTCAGCCATGTCTACCGCATACCGCTGCCCGTGATAGTGCGTGCCGAAGACGGCAAGTGGTTCTGCTTCTCGTCGGATAAACTGACCGAAGTCACGGTGTACCGTGATGAAGCTACCGGTGAGGAAACCAAACACCTGACTCCGGTGATTCACGAAGTGGAACGTGATGGAAAGACTTACCGTTTCTGTATAGCTCATGAAAGCAAACACAAGAATAAGGTAGTCGAGATGTTTCCGCTTTCAGAAGCACAGCAGGCTGAAGTCTATAGTATGGCCGTGGCACAGGGTAAGGCTGGCGAGTCTGACTCTATAGTCGATGGCTACGTGAAGTTTGACGGTGTTTATTACCGTGAATACAAGCCTTGGGATATATCAATCACCAAGAATGTGCTCGCTCTTTTTATCGCTACAATTATTGTCACTATTATGGTGATGAGTGTAGTGAGATGGTATGCACGCAAAGGCTTCAAAGCTCCACGTAAGGGCCTTGGCTTTATGGAGATGCTGATAGATTTCATCTATACTGGTGTAATCAAGGCCACTTTAGGTGATAAAGCAAAGAAATTTGCTCCTTTCCTATTGACATGTTTCTTCTTTATACTGGTGCTTAACCTGTTGGGACTGGTAGTTATCTTCCCGGGTGGTGCCAACCTTACAGGCAACATTGCTGTGACGCTTGTACTGGC
>CAYNUE010000108.1:1476-10194 GCA_964400325.1 uncultured Sangeribacter sp.
TAACAAAAACGAAACGAAATTAAAACAAAACAATAACACAACACAACACTCAAAAAACTCAGAACTATGTTATCAATGATTTTAGCAGCAGTGGCACCGTTAGCAGCTCTCGGTGCAGCATTAGGTGCCGGTGTGGCAGCAATCGGTGCAGGCATGGGTATCGGTAAGATCGGAAGTTCAGCCATGGAGGCTATCGCCCGTCAGCCCGAAGCAGCCGGCGACATCCGTTCGAGCATGATTGTGATAGCCGCCCTCGTTGAAGGTGTGGCCCTCTTCGCTGTGATTGTAGCAGCCCTCGCCCTGTTCCTCTAAAAAGCCCGGCAGCAGCCGCGGCCACGAGAGAATAGTAACCAACACAATCAAAACAAACACAAATAATAGATAATGGAACTATTCACGCCTGATTTCGGCTTGGTGTTCTGGATGTTCATAGCCTTCGCAGTGCTGTTCGTAGTGTTAGCTATATGGGGATGGCCTGTGATACTGAAGAATATGGACGCCCGTGCCGACACAATCGACAACGGAGTTGAGTATGCCCGGCAAGCCAAGGAGCAGCTTGACAATGCACGTGCCGAAGCCAGCAAATACATGGAGGAAGCACGTCAGCGTCAGGCCGAAATGTTGCGTGAGGCAGCGCAGATGAAAACCCAGATCATCGAAGAGGCCAAGAACGAGGCGAGCCTCGAGGCCCAGAAGGTCATGGACGCTGCCAAAGTGTCGATAGAACAGTCACGCAAGGAAGCCGAGCTTCAGTTTAGAAACGAAGTAAGCAAGTTCTCAATCGAGATAGCCGAGAAGATGGTGCGTCAGCAGATGAAGACTGATGCCGCCCAGAAGGAACTTGTGAACAAATTGTTGGACGAAATTGAGAAGAACTAAGCGATGAACAACGGTCTAATACCCCACCGCTACGCCAAAGCACTCTATAAATACGCCCAAGAACAGGGCAAAGCCCGTGAGGTGTATGACGAGATGCTGGCAGTGGTGAAGTCGTTTCAAGACAACCCCGGCCTGCAGCGGGTGCTTTCGAATCCGAATGTCAGCAACGACGACAAGAAGAAGCTGCTCGAGTCGGCGGCGGGCGCTCTGGTAGAGGACGATTACCGTCGGTTTGTATGGCTCATTCTGGCCCATGGCCGCGAAGAGTTCGCATACCAGATGGCGTTGGCATATCGTGACATCTACCGCAAGGCCAATCATATCGCACAGGTAACTATCACCACAGCTACCGAGTTGGGCGATGCGGAGATGGAAAAACTCAAGAAGGTAGTCAGCGAAGCTTACAAGGACTGCAGTCTGGAATATAGTCTGCGGGTCAATCCCGACCTGATTGGCGGCTTTGTCATCGATGTGGACAACGTGCGCATGGATGCCTCGCTAAGCAACGAAATCGAACAGTTACGTCAAAACCTATTAAGAAGCAATTGAACAGATGCTTAATCCAAGCGAATTATCAGATGTTTTAAAACAGCAGCTCGCCGACATCGACTCAAAAGTGAAATTTGAGGAGACCGGTACGGTGCTCAATGTCGGCGACGGTGTAGCACACGTCTACGGCCTTGACAATGTACGCTCGAACGAGCTGGTGGAATTTGAGAACGGCGTTAAGGGTGTGGCCCTCAACCTTGAGGAAAGCAACGTCGGCGTCGTACTGCTCAACGATGTAAATAAAGTCACTGAGAACATGACCGTGCGACGCACCGGTGAGATTGCTTCTATACCAGTAGGTGAAGGACTGCTCGGTCGTGTAATCAATATTCTTGGCGAACCCATTGACGGCAAAGGGCCTATCGAGGGTAAGTTGATACGCCTGCCACTTGAGCGTAAGGCACCCGGTGTAATATTCCGTTCGCCGGTTAACCAGCCTCTACAGACAGGTCTGAAGGCTGTCGATGCCATGATTCCTATCGGTCGTGGCCAGCGTGAGCTTATCATCGGTGACCGTCAGATTGGTAAAACCGCTATTGCAATTGATACTATAATCAATCAGCGTCAGAATTTCCTGGCTGGCAAACCGGTATATTGTATCTACGTAGCTATCGGTCAGAAAGCCTCGTCAGTAGCTGCCCTTGTGCATACCCTTGAGCAATACGGCGCACTGGAATATACCTGTGTCGTTGCAGCTACGGCTGCTGACTCAGCTTCTATGCGCTATTGGGCACCATTCGCCGGTGTAGCGATAGGAGAGTACTTCCGTGATACCGGTCGCGATGCCCTCATCGTCTATGATGACCTGTCAAAGCAGGCTGTGGCCTATCGTGAGATTTCACTGGTGCTCAAACGTCCTTCAGGTCGTGAGGCATATCCTGGTGATATTTTCTATCTGCACTCACGTCTGCTTGAACGTGCAGCAAAAATCATCGATGACCAGGAGGTAGCTGAAAAGATGAATGACCTTCCCGCCGTACTTAAGCCTATGGTAAAGGGTGGTGGTTCACTTACCGCACTTCCTATCATTGAGACTCAGGCAGGCGACGTATCAGCTTATATTCCTACCAACGTAATCTCTATTACTGACGGTCAGATATTCCTTGAAACCGCTCTATTTAACCAAGGTATTCGTCCGGCTATCAACGTGGGTATTTCGGTATCACGTGTAGGTGGTAACGCCCAGATTAAGTCGATGAAGAAGGTCGCTGGTACGCTTAAGATAGCTCAGGCTCAGTTCCGTGTGCTTGAATCATTCATCAAATTCGGTGGTGCTATAGACCCAGTAACCGCTAAAGTGATAGACCGCGGTCGTAAGAATCAGCAGCTTCTCATACAGCCTCAGTATCAGCCATGGCCTGTAGAGAATCAGATAGCAGTAATCTACTGCGGTGTGAACGGTCTGCTCGAAAACGTACCTATAGATAAGGTGGAAGAATTCGAGAAATTGTTCTTGCAGCTTGTAAAAGCCAAATATCAGAAGGAAGTACTTGACCAACTTAAAGCCGGTCAGCTCACTGATGATGTACAGGCTAAGCTACGTGAATGTGCTGCCGAAATATCAGCCCGTTATATGACCAAGGCATAAGCCTAATCAAAACCAAACCAAGCCGCACGGGTGTCCGTAGAGCTTAAGAAGCTACGGACACCGGTGCGGAGATTTCTGACAAACCAAATCATCAACACAACACATGGCCACCCTCAGGGAACTCAAGACGCGAATAGGCTCGGTGGCGTCGAGTGAGAAAATCACCGGCGCAATGAAAATGATATCTTCGGCAAAGGTACACAAGTACGAGTCGGAGCTACGCCAGCTGTTGCCCTTCAAGAACCAGATAAAACGTATCATGGGTCATATACTGGCCACAGGCGAGAACTTTAATTCGCCCTTGACCGAGACACGCGAAGTGCACACCGTGGGCGTAGTGGTGTACGGCAGTGACGATGGACTCTGCGGCGCCTATAATATCAATATTTTTAAGCATCTCCTTGTCGAGCTCAATCATCTGCGTGAGCAGTATGGCGATAAGGTCCGATTTATTGTATATCCAGTAGGACGTAAAATCACACGTGCGGTAGCGCATCTGAAACAGCAAGGTATAGAGATGCGTTTGTCTGACGGTGTCGACTCAAAAATGGACGCTACGACCGTCAGCAACTTCACCGAGCGTCTGCGTAAGGAGTTTCTTGACGGCAACATAGATATGGTTGAAGTAGTCTATATGCGCTACTTCTCAATGAGTCGTCAGAAACCTACAAGTGACCAAATATTCCCGGTAGACCATAAGGCTCTAAGCGGAGAACAACTAACCGACAAGGCACAGGCCAATCAGCTTTATATTTTCGAGCCTGACGCGAATAGCATATTCAACGAGGTTCTGCCAATGTTCGTACTTTCGACCATGCAGGAAATAACCATCGAAAACCGTGCTTCGGAACAGGCAGCGCGTGTAATGGCCATGCAGAGTGCCAACGATAACGCTAAGAAGCTTCTCGAAAGTCTCCAGCTTGAGTATAATAAGCTTCGTCAGCAAAGCATCACCACCGAACTCCTTGACATCCTCGGAGGTCAGGTGGAACGATAACACACAGGATGTATCTTTAAGAAACGTATTTTCAGCATATATAATGAGTAGTATAAAGGAATATTTTTCATCGGTGGGAAAGGGCCTCAAAAGCCTCGCACAGGGAATGCAGGTGACTGGCAAGGAACTCGTGACACCAAAGGTAACTGAGTGTTATCCCGAGAACCGCGCTACACTTAATATTTCTGATAGATTCCGTGCGGAACTCACCCTGAAGTATGACGCCGAAGGGCGCCACAAATGTATAGGCTGCGGTATATGCCAGATGAATTGTCCAAACGGCACTATACAGCTGACCACCAAAATGGTTGAACTGCCTGACGGCAAGAAGAAACGTGTACTGGATAAGTATATGTACGATCTGGGTTCATGTACCTTCTGTATGCTATGTGTCACCACATGTCCGCAGGACGCTCTGGAATTCTCAAATGACTTTGAACAGGCCGTCTTCACTCGTGATGCGCTTATCAAGCAACTCAACTATCGTCCTGAACCTGCGACACCCGCACCGGCTGCTCCAGCCAAGCCAGCTATGTCGCCCGAAGAGCTTGCACGTATTAAAGCCGAGGCGCTTGCCAAAGCTGCTAAAATAAAAGCTGAGCGTGCAGCGGCAGCTGCCAAAGCTGCTGCTGAAGGTACTGCTCCAGCAGCACAGCCGGAAACTCCAAAAGCAGAGGCACCTAAACCAGCTACCCCTGCCACAGATAACACCGAAAACAAATAACTCATATAATGGATTCAGTAGCAAATATAATTCTGTATTTCGTGATAGCCATTGCCACGGTGGTATTCAGCTTCCTGACAGTGACATCACGCAAGCTTCTGCGATCGGCCACATATCTGCTGTTTGTGCTTATCTGCACGGCTATCTTCTATTTCCAGCTGGGTTACCAGTTTTTAGGTGCTGTACAGATAGCCGTATATGCCGGCGGCATAATGGTACTGTTTGTGTTCTCGATCGTTCTTACGCACAAGCCTGACCAGAAGAACGCTCCGCTTGATTCGCACCGCCGTGTCTTAGGTACTACGTGTGCGGTGGCAGGTACGATAGTGCTTCTGTTTGCTCTCTTCAAGATGCCGTTACTCAACGGCCTGTCGTTGACAGAGTGTCTCCACAGCACCACGCCTATCACAATGCACGACATAGGCATGGCCTTCACAGGCACCAATCGTTTCCAGTATCTGCTTCCGTTTGAGGCAGTCAGCGTACTGCTTCTGGCATGTATAATCGGTGGCGTCGTAGTGGCGCGCAAAAGATAAACTGCTATGGACTTAAGCATATTATGGTATCTTGTGCCCAGCGTCATAATGTTCGTCTGCGGCGTCTATGGGTTTGTTACCCGTAAAAACATGATCGCGATGTTGATATCGCTTGAGCTTATGCTCAATTCGGCCGATCTCAATTTCGTAGTTTTCAACCGTTTTCTTTATCCTGGCTCAATGGAGGGTATGGTGTTCACGTTGTTCTCGATAGCGATAGCCGCTGCTGAGACAGCCATAGCGATAGCGATCATCATCAACATCTACAGGGCAGTCGGCAACACCGATGTACGTGAAATCAACAAACTGAAACACTAAGATATGGACATTACACTTCCAATTCTGATTCTGGCGATTCCGATCACGATGTTCCTCGTCTTAGGCATCGGGGGCGTCAAGATGTCGCGCAAGCTCGCAGGCGTGCTTGGCATCTGCGGTCTGGGAACGACGGCTGTATTGGCTTACATCGTTGCCTTTACCTATTACTTCAGTGGCGACCCTCTGTTCATACTTGACGGAGTTCGTCAGCAATACCAGGTGTTTGATGTTACTTGGTTAGCTTTCACTCAGCGTCTTGTGGTGAACATCGGTTTCCTACTTGACCCCATTTCGGCGATGATGCTTATCGTCATCACCACTATCTCGTTTATGGTACACCTCTACAGCTGGGGTTACATGGAACATGAGCCGGGTTTCCAGCGTTACTACGCTTTCCTGTCGCTTTTCACCTTCTCCATGCTCGGCCTTGTAGTAGCTACTAACATCTTCCAGATGTACATCTTCTGGGAGCTTGTAGGTGTGTCATCATACTTGCTGATAGGTTTCTTCTACAAGCTGCCTTCGGCAGTATCGGCTTCGAAGAAGGCATTTATTGTCACTCGCTTCGCTGACCTTGGTTTCCTTATCGGTATCCTTGTATTGTCATATTATACTGATACCTTCAATTTCATTACCCTTACCCAGAATCCCGAATCAGTGCTTGGTTCGACCGGTGGTGCCACTTTCATGGGTGCATCGGCTCTGACATGGGCTATGGTTCTTATCTTTACAGGTGGTATGGGTAAGTCGGCAATGCTTCCGTTGCACATTTGGCTTCCGGACGCTATGGAAGGTCCAACTCCGGTATCGGCCCTTATACATGCCGCTACGATGGTTGTAGCCGGTGTATATCTGGTAGCCCGTATGTTCCCGGTTTATTGCGTTGTGCCCAGTTCGTTGACCTTCGTTACTGTAGTAGGTGCTATCACAGCATTCTATGCAGCTGCTGTAGCTTGCGCACAGATAGATATCAAGCGTATTCTTGCTTTCTCAACTATCTCACAGATAGCCTTCATGATGGTATCATTAGGTGTGGCCTATGACCAACCTATCGAGGGTGTGCATTATAGCGGTCTCGGATACATGGCTTCTATGTTCCATTTGTTCACACACGCTATGTTCAAGGCCCTTCTGTTCCTTGGCGCTGGTGCTCTTATACATGCTGTTCACAGCAACAACTACACCGCCATGGGTGGCCTTTACAAATACATGCCTATTACACACTGGACATTCCTGATAGGCTGTCTTGCCATTGCAGGTATACCTCCGTTCTCAGGCTTCTTCTCTAAGGACGAGATGCTGGCTGCTATGTATGCTAACAGCTGGGTATGGGGTGCATGGATGACTATGGTAGCCGGTCTGACTGCTTTCTACATGTTCCGTATGTATTTCCTCGTGTTCTGGTGGAAAGAGAATCCTCATTACAAGGAACATCGTCCACACGATGCACCCTGGCAGATGTCGCTTCCTCTTATTATTCTTGCCGCTGTGAGCACCGTAGCCGGTTTCATACCTTTCGGTGAGTTCATCACATGGAACGGTGTGCCTTATCATATACATCTGGAGGCTCCTGTAGCTGTGACGAGTATTATCATCGCGCTTATCGGTATCTTTGTAGCCTTTAAGTTATACTTTAAGGAGAACAGTGCACCGTCACGCCTTAAGAATATGATGCCAACACTCTGGGAAGCAGCTCATCGTCGCTTCTACTGGGATGAAATCTACCAGTTTATCACCCATAAGATTATCTTCGGTATTATCTGCCGTAGCATAGCATGGTTTGACCGTCATGTCATCGATGCCACTATGGACGGTATGGCATGGATAGCCCAGCGTGCTTCAGCCTCTATCAAGGGTATGCAGAACGGAGCTATACAGACCTACGTCATCTGGTATTTCATGGGTGCGGTTGTACTCGCAGCCATAACGTGGCTTTGTCTGATCTAACCTGAAAGTCACAACGCAGAAAAATCTAACATTATGTTCGGAAATATATTAATCTGGTTTGTAATCATACCTATCATCATGATGGCTGGCCTGGGTCTGTGCCGTAACAGCAACATGAAGGCTATACGTACGGTGATGGTAGTATGCTCGGTCGCCCTGCTGGGTCTGGCCATTTGGCTCTGTTGCGACTTCCTGCGCCTGCGTGGTATGGGAGATGATAGCGAAATGCTCTTCATGGGCAGCTGGATGTGGTATGCACCGCTCAACATACATCTTGCAGTCGGTGTAGACGGCATCTCGGTACTGATGCTTCTGCTTAGCGCCGTGATAGTTTTCGCAGGCACAATAGCCTCATGGCAGATTAATCCTCTGCCCAAGAACTTCTTCCTCTGGTTCGCATTACTTTCGACAGGTGTGTTCGGTTTCTTCATCTCGATTGACATGTTCACAATGTTCATGTTCTATGAGGTGGCACTTATCCCGATGTATCTGCTTATCGGTGTCTGGGGTACAGGCCGTAAGGAATACTCGGCTATGAAGCTGACACTTATGCTGATGGGTGGTTCTGCCTTCCTGATGCTTGGTTTGCTCGGCATTTTCTGGCATTCCGCACCCGAAGGTGGCCAGCTGACATGGAATATACTTGAGATTTCGCATAACGCCTCGATTGATCCTTCATGGCAGAATATGCTTTTCTGCTTTACTTTCGTAGGTTTCGGTGTCTTAGGTGCTATGTTCCCATTCCATACATGGAGTCCTGACGGTCATGCTTGTGCGCCTACAGCAGTATCTATGCTTCACGCCGGTGTGCTCATGAAGCTCGGTGGTTACGGATGCTTCCGCATCGCTATCTTCCTGCTTCCACAGGCTGCTAACGAACTGGCATGGATATTCATCATACTTACCGGTATCTCGATTGTTTACGGTGCCTTCTCAGCTTGCGTTCAGACTGACTTGAAGTATATCAATGCTTACTCTTCAGTTTCGCACTGCGGTATGGTTCTTTTTGCAATCCTGATGCTCAACACTACCGCAATGACTGGTGCTATCATGCAGATGCTTTCTCACGGTCTGATGACAGCTCTCTTCTTTGCCCTTATCGGTATGATATACGGACGTACTCACACACGTGACATACGTCAGATGGGTGGCCTCATGCAGATTATGCCTTATTTAGGCG
>CAYNUE010000109.1:0-10164 GCA_964400325.1 uncultured Sangeribacter sp.
GTTGTTGATGGGGTTGTAGTAGGCATTGATAGTCTGAGGAGTCATGCCCCATTCAGTGCGGTCTACTGGTTTGCCCCATTTTGCGAGATACTGCTCATTGGCCCAAAGGTTGGCATTGTGGACATTCTCATAGAATGAGAGTTCAGGATTAATCTCAAGCTTTGAGTAGTCTTTCCACTTGTCGGGATAACCTATCTTGACAGTTATGGCATTAAGTTTCTTGATAGCATTAAGCTTGGTGTCATCGCTCATCCAAGGGAGATTGAGAATATGCTTTCCGAGAGCTGTACGCAGATTCTCTACCAGACCAATCATATACTGTTTAGATGATTCTGGGAAGTATTCAGCTACATACAGTTCGCCAATAGCCTCACCAAGTTTGCCTTCGGTAACGCCGAGTACTTTCTTCCAGCGTGGACGCTGTTGCTGCACACCGCTCATGACTTTGCTGAATTCAAACGAAGCATCGCTAAAGTCATCGCTGAGATAAGGAGCAGCCTGGCTTACATACTGCCACAGATAATAGTCTTTCAGTTCACGAGTTGGCAATGAAGCAAGAAGATTATTGGCTTGGTTCATTGAACTGATTTCAGTAACGATAACACGATCAGGGTCAATACCCATAGTCTCTACAAAATAACGGTCCCATGGAATATTGGGGAACATCTGAGCCAATTCCTGACGTGAGCGTGGATTGTACATAGCGGGAATGTTACGGCTCTGTTCGCGTGTCCATGCTGAATCGGCGAGAAGTGTCTCTACTTTCAACACGTTCTTGGCAATACGCTTGGCATCTTTGGATTTATAACCCGATAGTTCCATCATGCGGGTTACAAGTTTGGTGAAAGCTTCACGTACGTCTTTATTACGCTTATCATTGACCAAATAGTAGTCACGGTCACCGAGTGACATGCCGCCTGAACCTACATACATTGCATATTCAGAACTGTTAGCTAAGTCTTCCTGCGGACCAGCACTGAAGAGAGGATTGGAGAAGTTCTTATGCATCCACATCAAGATGTCCATCATCTCACCGGGAGCAGCATTTTCAATCTTCTGCAAATCTGCCTTGATAGGAGTTGCACCGAGTTGGTTTCGGCGTATTGAGTCCATACCACTTTCATAGAGAGAGGCAATCTTATAGGCATTTGTACCTTTACGAGGATTTGTCTTAGCCAGATTGGTTACAATACGACGGATACGGTTGTTGCTCGAATCGGTCAAGATATTAAAACGACCGTAACGTGCATATTCAGGAGTAAGCGGGTTGGCATCCATCCAGCCCTTGTTGACATGGTGATAGAAATCCTCTTTAGGAGAAATGGATTTGTCGACCGAAGTCAGGTCGAGGCTTTTGAGATGCTCAGCGCTTGCGGGCAGCGTCATGGCAGCAATAGCCAGACCGAGCAGGGAATGTGTTAATTTCATGATTGAGTAAATATGGAAATAAAAAATTAAACTTAGCGAGAATCTGTAGCAAACTTCTTTGCGTTGTGTCCGAAGCTCCTTAAAGATAGCTGCGTTTTATGTATTCATTAATTTCTAAGAACTACTTATTGACTCATTGTCAGCATCTGAGTCAGGCTGATATTCGAGAATATCGCCGGGCTGACAGTCGAGTTCGCGACAGATGCTTGTGAGGGTAGAGAAGCGTATGGCTTTAGCTTTGCCTGTCTTGAGGATAGAGAGATTGGAGGGAGTAATACCCATACGCTCTGCCAGGTCACCAAGTGAAATCTTGCGCCTGGCCATCATTACGTCGAGATTAACAATTATCGGCATATTATGGTAAAGAGCTAATAAATGGGTCAGATTGTGAGTGCCTGTTCCTCTTTAAGGTCTATACCTCGTGCCCATACTTGAGCCATGAGCAAGGAGGCAAGGCCGATAATTACTGTGCTCCATGGGATAGTCCAATAAGTAGAGACAGAGTAACCTTTAAGTTCCAGGCCTACGTGAGATAATGTGTGGTCGTCAATAAGACCACTTAAGGTAGAGCAGAGAGCCATAATTATGAGTAGAATGCCGACGAGTCGCAGCAGTCGTACATTCTTATGTTCGAAGATATGGCCTTTATTGATGTTATAGACAAACTTTATAAAGGCTATAAGTACTATTAGACCTATAATTAATGACAGGATATATAGGATAAGAGGACCTACAGAAGTTATAGTAATGGTTGAATCGGTAGGTACAAATACTTCAGCACGCTGTATTACTGCAGGATACGAAGTGCCATCAACCGAACGTACAGAATCGACGGGATGCAAGAAAAGCTCGATATCTGGATTGAAAGCCATATCGTAACCTTTTATATTTGGATTTGAGGCTATAGTAGGGATTTCAGAGTTCTTGATACCCTCTGCGAATCCGTAACCGAAGGAGTACCCGATATAGTAGACCGGCATCACGAGTGATAAGCCGATGGTAGCTATTATCAGGACGCATAGCAGATTGATAGAGGTCTTTTTCATCTTTCTTATACAGTAGGGACACTATGTGTCTGGTATGAATGATACTGCAAAGTTAGAGAAAAAATATACCAAAGCAAAAAAAAATTGTTGAAATTCGATAAAATTAGGTTGTTATTACCGTATGTAGAATTCTATTGTGAGAATTCAAAGAGCTTTAGGAGTGATATATGAGCTTAGAAATAAGTGTGGATAGTTTACGTTCGGTTTCGTACCACTCCTCGTCTGGAGAGGATAGACGAGTGATGCCACCACCGGCATATAGAGTGAAGGCCGAACTAAAAATACGACAGCAACGAAGGTTGACAAAGAGGTCAAAGTTATCTATCTTCTTTATTGGACCCATAAAGCCACCGTAAAAAGTACGGTCGAATGATTCAAGGCTGTCGATAATAGACATGGAAAGCTTAGGGTCGGAACCGCAAACTGCCGGAGTCGGTGATAGGGCAGTAAGAAGCTTATATAACTGAGAATATGATTTATGAAGAGCTGTAGCGAAAGCAGTGATACGTGTGCAGTTATGCTCAACAGGACCTGCTGTACGTGTAAAACGCCATGATGTTTGTGGCTTTAGACCGTTGTCACACATTACGTGGCAGATATAATCTACCACAAGCTGTTGTTCTTCTATATTTTTTCTATCCCATTCAGGAGCAGAAAAATTGAAAGGGTGGGGAGTGGATGGATTGTTTGTACGCAGACGTGTGCCGGCTAATGCCATTGTTTCAATACGGTCACCATGCCGACGCAGGAGCGTCTCTGGTGAAGCACCTATCCAGAGTCCGCTACGAGCTGAGCAGAAGCAAGAAACAAAAGCTGTCGGATAAGCCTGACAAAGAGCAGCAAAAGATTTGCCGACACTGACGCAGCCTGGAAGAGTTAATACACGTGCTGCCACTATCTTGCCGCCTCCTTCTGAAGAAAGGTGAGTCCGGATTGTGTCTACTTCGTGGTAGTGGTCAGTGCGTGAAGTAGTGGAGGGTATGGAGTTATCGTCGATACGGCAGTCACCGTGAATGGAGATATTTTCTAAGCTGGAGTAGTCAGCCGGAATAGAAAAAATTTTAGAATTGTCAAAGGAACTTATGACAAAGGCGTTGTCAGCAAGTCCATTGATAAGACGGGAAGAGGCACCAAAATATACTTCAGACTTAAGACCTGGCATACGATAGGCGAAGAAATTAATCTGCGCTTCTAAGGCACGGTCAATGTCCGCTACTGTTCGAAAAAGAGTAGAGTCAGTTAGCTGATTCATCTGTAGTGTTACAAAGACGTCCGATGAGTTCGAAAGCCGATGCATCTGTAATCTCAACTGTCACCATATCGCCAGGGGTGAGACCGGGAGTTTCAGGTAGTAAAACTTCCGGATCAACTTCTGGGCTATCCCATTGCGTGCGGCCTATCGCTGTAAGTCCTTCGTAACGGTCGATAAGTACCTTTACACGTTGTCCAATCATCTGTTGCTGTAGTTCTTCAGCTACGTCCTGCTGTACTTCCATGAGACGGTCGAGACGCTGTTGTTTGATTTCATCAGGAATATTGTCGTCAAGGTGTCGAGCAGCCCATGTGTCATCCTCCTCACAGTATGCAAAGGCTCCCATACGGTCAAAACGCTGAGTGCGTACAAAGTCGAGCAGTTCTCCAAATTCTTTTTCTCCTTCGCCAGGAAAACCTACCATCAACGTAGTGCGGATTTTAAGGCCGGGTACACGACGACGCATCTCATCAAGCAGTTTCAGTGTGGCCTCGCGGTCAATGTGACGACGCATATTTGAGAGTACCGGGTCAGATATGTGTTGAAGAGCAATGTCGAGATATTTGCATACATTATCACGACGGGCCATAACATCAAGCACATCAAGAGGGAAATCGGCAGGATAAGCATAATGCAGTCTTATCCATTCCACCCCTGGTATATCGGCAAGGGTATCGATAAGACGTGCAAGGGTAGGTTTACCATATATATCGGTTCCGTATGATGACAAATCCTGAGCGATGACGTTAAATTCTCGTACACCAGCTTCTACAAGTTCACGTGTTTCGCTGACGATTTCCTCAATAGGGCGCGAAGTGTGTCGACCTGTGATTAGAGGAATAGCACAGAAGGCACAGAATCGGTTGCAACCTTCTGAAATCTTCAGATAAGCTGAGTGAGGAGGTGTTGTCAGATGACGTTGCCAGTCGTGAGGTTTTTTCTTTTCGGCTCCTGCACGATCGGGTAATAAGGATATAAAATTCTTCCAGTCAAATTTACCATACCAAAAATCAACCTCAGGGAGTTCGGTCTTCAAATCGTCCATATAACGCTGTGACAGGCAACCCATGACTACCAGATTGCCTATTTTGCCGCGAGCCTTAAGCTGACCGAGCTGTAGGAGCATGTCAATAGATTCCTCCTTTGCGTCAGCAATAAAGCCACAGGTATTGACCACGACGTATTCACCGTTAGGTGTTGCAGCGTCATGGGCTACAGAATATCCTTTGGCTTCGAGCTGACGTAAGAGACGTTCAGAATCGATGAGATTTTTGGAACACCCCATCGAGATTATGTCGATATGGTTTTTCTTCATGTGGGAATGTATCAGAGTGCGTGACCGAAAAGAGAGCGAATAAATTCATCGGGTCGGAAAATCTGAAGGTCTTCCATACCTTCTCCAATTCCGATATATTTAACCGGAATCTTGAATTGGTCACTTATACCAATGACAACACCGCCTTTAGCTGTACCGTCAAGTTTGGTTACAGCAAGACGATTGACTTCAGTAGCAGCTACGAACTGACGTGCCTGTTCGAAGGCGTTCTGACCTGTAGAGCCGTCGAGAACAAGAAGTATCTCCTGTGGCGCGTCAGGCACGACACGCTTCATGACGTTCTTGATTTTGGTGAGCTCGTTCATGAGGCCGACTTTGTTGTGCAGACGTCCTGCAGTGTCAATAATCACTACATCAGCATTCTGGGCTTTGGCATGACTTAGAGTATCGAAAGCTACGGCAGCTGGATCACTACCCATTTTCTGCTTGATGACCGGTACACCAACACGTTCGCCCCAGATGTCAAGCTGTTCGATAGCGGCGGCACGGAAAGTATCAGCGGCACCAAGTATTACTTTATTGCCGGCTTTCTTATACTGATAGGCCAGTTTGCCTATGGTGGTAGTTTTGCCTACACCGTTGACACCTACTACCATTATTACGTATGGCTTATCGGAGTCCTTAATCTCGAAGTCATCAAGACCCGGTTCGTCAGACTCAGGACGAGCCAGAAGATCGGTTATCTCCTCGCACAGCAGGTTCGAGAGCTCGTTCATGCCCACATATTTATCTCGTGCGACACGTTCTTCGAGGCGCTGTATGATTTTAAGCGTGGTGTCAACACCGACATCGCTGGTGATGAAAGCCTCTTCGAGGTTATCAAGCACCTCGTCATCGACCTTGCTTTTGCCGGCGACAGCACGGGTAATCTTACTCCAGACGCCTTCTTTTGTTTTTTGTAGGCCGGAATCGAGTTTCTCTTTCTTTTCTTTGGAGAAGAGTTTTTTGAAAAATCCCATAAAACGATATTAACATCTACTAATCGAGCATAGCTCACAGGGGGGCTATGTACATTCAGCGTAGAAGCCGTTTCCAGATAGGAATCGACCTCCACGCTGCAAAATTAACGAAAAAATTGTAATTCTCCTATTGTGAGTGTAATTATCACATTATAAAAAGGTGGCCTTTAGCTACGATAAAGCCAGTCGTGACACCTGAAAGTATAAAACTTAGTATCCATGTTATGGCAAGTGCGTAGCGCCATCCTTTCGGAATAGTTCCGCCCACCCAACGTGAGATAATAATCCAACAGAGACAGAATAGAGGGATGCCTATGACCAAAATCCATCCTATTAGGCATAGAAGGGGTATGATTGGACTGCCTACAAAAGGCCAATAAGAACCCATCTGTTCGAACCACCATACGCTGCCCCATGAAGTGCTCAGCATCACAAGAGCGAATAAGGCGCCTAATAGCCCACAGGCTAAGGCCACTACGCATGGTAGCCCGACGATGAGCAGACCTACGAGTATCACTCTTGCCAGAATAGCAAACATGTGCACAGCCACGTCAGCGATTTTTTTCAAAGTGCTTTCGACATTGGCCGATGCCTCAGGTGGAGTTTGAATACCTTCACTCTCTTTAAAGGAATCGGTGACAGTACGTCCGATATTGTCGACCGTAGGGGCTTTGCCCATCATCTGCATTCGCTGTAGAGGGGACTTAGCCTCTGGTACGACAATCCATAGAATGAGATATATGATAGATACTCCAAATACTGAAGAGAATACATTGCCAAAGGTAAATAAGGGACCAAGGCATAGCGCAACGGTTATGAGACGAATCCATGTCACATCTATGCCTGTGTACCATGAGAGTCCCATGCAGACGCCACCAAGCATACTGCCCTGTGGGTCACGATAGAGCTTCTTCTGTACCTTGACAGGCGGTACATAAGGAGGTGGTACAGGATGACACTCAATAGTTACTTTCTCATCACCTGAATTAAGGTCAAATTCATCGGAAACTTCGAGCATCTCTTCCGGACGTCCGATACGGGCGATTATAGCTTCAACGTCTTTGAGGGTGATGACGTTTTGACCACCTTCAATGAGCTGAGCAAAAATCTCGGCTATGCGGGTTTCAATGTCAATGATAAGTTCTTGACCCTCGTCGTTGCGTCCAAATGCATGTTGGAGAGTGTCGAGGTAATCGTTGAGCAACATGTAGGCGTCGTTGTCTATAGTGAAGACATTACCAGCGATGTTGATATTTAAAGTCTGTTTCATTGTGGCATATCTCTGATTAGTCCGCGTCGGATTGTGCAGAAGGATTGCGGAAGTGATTGACGGTATGTTGTATTTCGTCCCATGCTTCGGACATGACGGAAAGTGTCTCACGGCCGGCAGGAGTTATGAAGTAATATTTTCTGGGAGGACCTTTTGGCGATTCTTCCCATTCATAATTAAGCTTTTCTTCTTTTCGCAGGCGGTTCAAGAGAGTATAAAGAGTGCCTTCAACAACAATCAGGTTTGCCTTCTGAAGGTGATTGATTATGTCGGAGGGATAAGCACGCCTTGTTGAGAGGAAGAGCAGAATACAGTATTCCAAGATGCCCTTGCGCATCTGGGCCTGGATGTTGTCCTTGTTAATTTGATTCATGGAAAATTTATTTATTCGGAGAGTAGGAGAAGAGTGACAGGAGAGAGTGTCTCAGGACGGAGATTATCAATTGTTGGAGGAATTTCCGCCAGCCTTGACACCATCGTCGTCAGAGGAGGCAGCCGTCTGTTTGACGTTGGCATGAAGTTTACCGAGACGAAGGGTAACGCTGAGGGCTGCACGCCATTGCGAATGGCGTCCTTTATAACTTATCCGAAGATTATCTGCTGTCTGGGTGCCATGATATGTCCTGTTAGCCGGAAGGAAATTGGAGGCTGACAGATTGATTGTGAGCATGTCATTTTTAAGGAACGCTCGTGAGGCACTGATGGAATAGTAATACCATGAGGAACCTTTCTCCTGAAGTGAAAAACCGGGAGAGCCGTAACCGCCGTATGCGCCCAGTCGCAGTCGGCAGGGGAGGGTATAGTTCCAATCTATGTTGAAGTTACCTCTCCAACCAGCTTTTGAGGTTCGTTTTTCATTCCAATCCATGACAAAATGCTCCCAACTGATTGTGCCTGATAATCCAGCCTGCATACTATTGGTTATAGTCCAGTTCAGATTGGTCTGTAGATTAAGATTATCATGCCGCCCTATATTAGCATAGGTTGAATTTACTATGTCGTCTTTGAGAAAGACTATGTCGTAAATTTCATTTGAACTATGGCTCCACTGTCCGCGTAGACGTACCCCGAGGGCCCCGGCATAGTTGGTGTAGGCCAGCGATAGCTGATGATATTTTTCACTCGTAAGGTCGGGATTTCCGTACTGAACGGTGTTAGTTGTCATGGTATTACGGAAAGGATTCAGATACCATATTCCCGGACGCCATATACGCAGATTATACGCCAGACGCAATGCTGAAGCATCGGCCAGATTATAGCTTAATGAAGCGTTAGGTACGAAATCATGCAGAATAGTGGTAAAATCGGGTAGCGAACCGGTATGAAATTTCATACCCATGTGGGTATATTCATATCTTAGACCAGCTTCGACGCTGAATTTATCCCAGCCTCCCTTGTAGGACCCATAAAGAGCTCCAATATCTTGGAACTGGTTGAGGTCAGAAGTTTTGTCTGGGTTTGCAGTCATATCGTTCTGTTCGGTACCGTATAGTGTGTGATCAAGACTTGAAGCAGGACGCAGATTGAATTTACCACCGAATTCTATGGTCTGGCGTTCGGTAAGTGGATTAGAGTAGTCAATTTGCCAGGTATGTCCACGGTTGTACTGTGAAGAGGTTATACATTCCCACGGAGAAGTAAAGACAAAATTGTACTCATCAAACGAGTGCGCCCATGTATCGTTCTGACTCCGGCTGAAATTAAAGTAATATGTGCCTACAATATGATGACCTTGACGGCCGAAAGTATGCTGATAAGATAACGATGAGCCTACCCAAATACCTTTTTCATCGGAAGTGCTATGACGACGATAATTCCATACAGGTAAGCCATCAATGTCTGTCATGGATACATCCTGTGGTGAGGAGGTATCGTAGGTATTATTACCAATATTGGCCGATATAGTGAAGAGATTGAGAGTATCCGGTTCCCAAGACAGGTTGAGGTTCCCCCCTGTATAGGAATAATCGTAATCACTGGTAGATACCTGACGTTGTGTGCGATTGATATTTGAAGTCAGATTTTCAGTAATATTTTCAGATTCGTTAGGAGAGTTCCAGATATTCTTCATGCTGAAGATATTAAGTGATGCTGTGACATTCCGGAGTTTTGAAAGAATATATCCGGAGCCACTGAGCTGGCCTCTTCCGACAGTACCTGACAGACTTGCCGAATAACCTTCGAGACGTTGCTTTCGGGTAGTGATTAGATTAAGTATACCACCTGACCCTTGAGCATCGTATTTGGCTCCGGGTTCGTTGAGTACTTCAATTTTAGTAACACTGTTCGCAGGCATTGATTTCAATATGGTTGATACATTGCCTCCTGAAATCATAGGGTCTTCCTTGCCGTTGACAAGGATTTTGAAATTAGATTGACCGTTGAGCTTGATGTTATCCTCACCGTCGACAGTTACTGATGGCACCTTGCGGAGCATTTCAAGGAGAGAATTGGAGGTGGCTTCGGGGTCTTCCTCGACATTGTAGGTGAGATTGGCGCCGTCACTTGTGATGAGTGGCTTGCGAGTGGTCACTACTACTTCGTCGAGATTGGTGAAGTCATATCCTGGCAAGGAGTCGATGACTGCTTCGGCTGTTGTGGCTGAATCAGTAACCACTTCAGGGGTGATTACTGGTGCAGGATTAGCAGCCGAATATGTGGCCATAGTGCAAGTGAGTATGGCAGCTGGAAAAGCAAGGATAACAAAGCGTGAGTTCATAATGCTAAGGGTATTAAAATTTACGGGGCAGAGCGGATATACGGGGCAGAGACCCTGGCGGAAACCAGCTTCGCGATGGTATAGGGGGCAGAGCCCCTGGCGGAAACCAGCTTCGCGATGGTATAGGGGGCAGAGCCCCGAGCGGAAACCAGCT
>CAYNUE010000110.1:0-10077 GCA_964400325.1 uncultured Sangeribacter sp.
ACATGGTTTGAGGTCGATCCCGGGAATAGCGTGGTATCGAATCAGATTGACGCGGTGCCAATCACCACACTCTCTTAGTGTATAAATATCTGAGCTGAATCAACGTGCCAATGACATGTTGATAGAGATACCGTAGTTGGAGTTCGAAGTCGGATAAGACGAATTCGATACCAAAGGCGTATTGATTTGATGGTCAAAGAAAGCGCCTAAGGTGATACGCTTACTCAATATGTAGCTTGCCATGAAGTTTATGCCTAAGGTACGTGTACCCTGAGTGGCCTGAGTATATGCTGTCTCTATCTTACGTATGAGCGCCTGATTGTTGGCATACGAGATGTCGAGATTCAGCGAAAGGTCATTCGAGACACCTCCCTGACGCGAGCCAATTTTCAAAATAGTATTGAAGTTAGCTATTTTGTAACCGGCACCTATCGAAATCTGGCGACTTGTGGTCTCTACAATTTGTCCAGCTGCCGAATTGAGATTAAGCGTACGTGCGTCACGATACTCAGCATTAAGTGTCACGTCATTAGTAAAAGTGACATTAGCACCAATCAGCGGCGCGAATTTCTCGGTTATAGCCACTGAAGCAATGTTGTATGGCGACGAGGGTACCGGTTGACGTGTAAGCTCATCTTGCATAAAGCCTAACTCTCCGTCGACAGCCACCCAATTGAGGAAACTGCTGTAACCTCCGGCCGAATAGGTACATTGGTAAGCATGACTAAGTGTAAAGGTCTTGAACACCTTCTTCATGTTGCCCAATTGTATCAGTCCGTCGTATGTCACCTTCCAGTTAGGACGCATAGAAGCTAAACCGGGGAAGTGAGCCAAACCAATGCTACGGGCATTGCTACCACTGTAAGCTGCCAAGAAAGCAGGTATCAAAACATCACTACTGGTTCTGCTTACAGCTCCAATTTCCGGATTATACTGCGTACCGCCTATAGGATTTCCTTCAAGAAAACCTGTGGTAGGATAATGTAAAGCAGCATACTGAGCCTCTACCCTTTCAGCTACAATTGGAATATTGGCAAGGAAACGGTCAAAAGCATCTGATTGGTAGCCGTTATCAGCCTTGGAAGTACCGAGTGCTGTACCGAAAGCCCAGAAAGTACGAGTATACGACCCGGAACGTGTGGTAGGCATACCTGAATACATGAACTGTACCTGCTGTGTGCGGTTATCAGTCAGATTGGAGGTAAGCACCACTTTCAGACCGCGTATAGGTTCGAGTGTCAACTCAAAATTATACTCCTCGCCACGGTTCCAAACCGCAGGCGACGTCTGGTCAGTCTGTGTCATCAGCCAGCCACGATCAAGAGCCTTCTCGACATAACTCTCGTCATAGAAGCCGAAAGCAAAATCAAGACCCGGACTCATCGGCCCATACTTTGTACTCTGTCCGAATATGTCGCCAACGTTCGGTGCGAACAGCGGTAACGTCATCGAATGACTGTTACGCCAACGGAATGAAACATTGCGTGGCATCATCAACAGACGACAGGTATAATCGGCCAAATCTTTGGCAAACGAACGCTTCTCTTCTTTTACCGATTCGCGCACTGTCAGTTTTATACTCTGCGAGCCTCGTGTGGTAATCTCAAGCGTATTTTCATCAAGCACCTTATAATCGAGCTTCAGCGGTTTGTTACCCGCCATAGCGTTAAGCTTGATGTTCTTTGTCTTCAGATTATGCTTCACCACAGTGGTAGTGTCCTCAGCCAGCTTTATAGCACGTTCATACTTCTTGGGACGTTGCTTGACATTCTTACCACCACGCTTATTACCATTGTTGGTGGTCTTACCGCCGAAGCGTTTGTTGACTTCCTGCAAATAAGTAGACTTGTTGAACAGACTCTCGAAATTAAAACGCACATCAGCGTTCCAGGTCGATTGGTTCTGTATACTGTTACCCATGTACAGGTCATCTACAGTGGCGCCACGGTCCCAACGATAGGTCGAGTTATAATTAACCGAAGCTGTCAGATAGTCGAGGAACGGTATCTTACTGAACGGTGCCTTGTAAGAGCCGGTAAAGGTCTGATTATAGTTCCACGGTGTTCCAAGTCCTCGTATTGAACTCAAAACCGTATCCTTCCAGTTCTGGTAACGGTCGGGGAAGAGTCGCTTGTTGACAGCACCTAATGTTTCCTCAATTCGAGCTGTAGTGTTACTACTGAAACTCAGGTTAAGCGAAGTGAGTATATTCCACGTCAGATTAAGCTGACGGTCCCACAGGAAGTTTTTACTTACCTGTACAGGCAACTGGAAGTTGATATCGACTTCACTACGTGTCTGCTGTTCGTAGTAGTAACGGCTCATACTGGTGTAGAACGTAAGATTGTTGAACATCCAGTTGATACCCCAATCTTTCAGGAACTTCACCATTTTGCTGTCACCTTTTAGTGCGCCAAATGGTTTCCACGGTTTGATGAAAGGACTGTACGAATATTGGAAACTGCCACGGTAATCATTGATATGCTCATACTCGATGGTAGGATCATTATTGCTTTGCTTATTGTAGGAGAAAGCCAACTGGAAGTTGGCCGGGTCCCACGGCATCGGTGTCTTGCTCTGCACATTAAAACGCAGGTTTGATACCGAGAAGCTTTCTACAGCCTTGCTTGTCACCGAATACGACTTGATAGAATCACGCTCGTGTTTGGTTGTAGCTGCTGCAAGCGCATCTTTGAGCAATATATCCTGATCAAGCGGATTATACTGTGGAGTAGTCTTCTCACTTGATTTCGAGAAATAGACAGGTGCAGTAAGTTTAACTTTCTCAGGTAAGAGTTTACCTACATCACCTTGCACAGCCAAATTAAACTGGTCGTAATCCTCGAGACGACGTGCTGCCAAAGGCTGGTCAACACCACCGAAACCGGTTGTTTCCTTGTGGTAAGCAAGATTGACCATAGCCACATCACTTACAGCAAGGTTAGCATTGACTTTAGCAGCCCAACCGCCTTCCTGATTAAAGTCGGTCACCTTTAACTCATTTACCCACACCGTACCGTCTTTTACCATGCTCGAACGGTTGCGTACGCCTATAAGCATGACACGCACATCGCTAAGACTCGGATTACCTAATACTGCCACAGTATTACGATCATTATTCGGGTCACGCCCAGTATAGAGGGTAGTGTAGCCCACTCCATCAACATTAGCACTGCGATCGCGATTACGACGTGTTTTGAGATCTGTGAAAACCTCAAACGGCACATTGAGGAAGTTGTCAATTGGCCATACTATAGCACGGTCTGAGCTAAGGAAGTTATTATACATACCCGGGGGCGTAAGCTCCAGAGGTATCTCATACTCGTAGTAGTTGTTCTTGACATCACTACCGAGACGTATGAATAACGACAGGTCACCGTTCTGCAGGTTGGTCGGGTCATCGATAAGAGCTTCAGCATGTACCCACATTTGCATACGCTTGTACACACGCAAATCAAGCATAGTGTTCTTATATATGCCACGTGCATCACCGGGTTGGAGTCCGGTAACTTTAAGTGACAGTGACTGCTCGTTAAGCTGGGTAGCCTGCGATTGGCCAGGGTCCTGAATACGTGTCACACCCGGAGGCAACACATAATTGACTGGAGTACGACTGGAGTTTTCCTCGATGTTAACCACCGACATATCCAATTCGCCCTCAGCAGGCGAATCGTTACGACTGTTGAGATTGAATGCGTAGTCACGCCATTCACCGCGTACAAGTTCAAGTGTAGCGAAACGTAAGTGAGTCACCTCCTTGAAACCGGTCATAAACATACGGGCAAAACGTACAGTACTAAAGTCATTGATACCTCCTACTATCTTATCGGGTGACGAAAGAGGTATCTTAAATTGATACCATACCACCTCACGACGTCCTGCGGGTGTCGAAACCTCAGTAACCTGTTTATCGGTAACGTAATTACGTCCTACTTCAAGGTCTTCAGGGCGTATAGACACCTTATACTGGAAGTAACGCTCATACTCGTTTAGAGTATTATCCTGATTGATATCCTCCACATCAGGCACGCTGCGCGAAGACTGATAGAGCGGATTATCACTCTGGTCAGGCGATAGAGAGTTACCTTCGACACCGTTGTAGCGTTTGTAGCGATCCAAAATACTGGCTTGTACCTCATCGTAATAAGTAGAACGATAGAAATGGTAGTTATCACCAGCCGGGTCGTTCATTGCCGAGAATGGATCAGCCTGCATATTCGCGATGGTCTCCTGCGGAAGCTGACGACGCAACTTATCGAGATACTCACGGTACGAATCAAACTCATACTCCTCCGCATTGGGTAGTCCGTCGAGGCCGACGTCCTGCAACGGACGCGCATTAGCAGCGTTCTCAAAAGCGTATGTCAATGAGTTCTGTGTCGATACCCTACCCCATGCTGTCTCGGCCATGAATTGTTCATTACCGTCAACAGGGATACCATTCTCGTAACTCTTCATACCGTCCTTAAGAATATCCTCACTTATCTCACCGAAGTTGAAGTACAGGTCTCCACCCTCACGGTTAGGATTATCGGAATCAAGGAACGGGTCAAGCAACCAGAACTGGATATACTCCACATTTGAGCTCTCGAAATTGGTATTGTCCATCTTACGCATGATACCACCCCAGCGCTTCTCAGGATTGAGAAGTTTTCCTTCTGAGTCGATATTTTCGGCATCAAGATTGTAGGGACCACGTTCTTTCGGATAGAATGACAGATTGAGTGTCTGAATGTAGTTGGCCTCTCCGTAGGCAAGGTCTCGATAAGGATAGATATCACTTACTTTAACTTCGCGTACGTAGGGATTGGACAACTGCTCAAGGTCATTCTTTAGATAACCTGGCAACATCGAAGAGTTTTTCTGTGTGAAAATACGATCGATATAATACCAGGCTAACAAAGCGCGATTTTTACCGTAATCAACATTGTTCGACAGACTCGCCTCAGGGAACATAGGGTCCGGACCATCATCGTAAGGAGTCGGTGCCAGGAACCATGAATAAGGCGAACGCAAGTCAACACCAGTCTGAGTTGTCTCGAAATCGTCAATATAGCTCGAACCCTGGGCTGAGCCTAAGGGCTGATTACGTGGTATAAGCTGGGCAAACTCAGCATTGAGACGTAGTGACGACGGTGACTTGGCGTTGATGGTCGGTATCTTGTTGAGCAGATTGGTCAACCACATGAAGTCGCGGTTATAGGTCAAATTCAAACCCCACATAGTGTTGTTTATGACCTCATCACCGATATTGACTTTCTCTGTCAGCGATTTCTCCGAGAAGTGCAGCAGCGTACCGCCAAAGTTCAGATACTTGTTGTACTGATACTGGGCATCAAAACCTAAAAGGGTCTTACGCTGCATTGAAAACATTGACTGATTCTCCAAAGTCACCGACACATTTGTACCTGAATCGATGATACTTTGATTGGTTATAGTCACTATACCCATAGAGTAGTCTACAGTATAGTCACTGTTCTCAGTCAACACAACACCACCGGCAGTCACTACTACCGAACCTCGCGGCACATTCATGGCATTGAGTCGTATCTGCGACCCCTTGCTTGAAGTAAATTCACCTACGAGGCTGTACTTATTCTTATCGGCAAACTGACGTGCCACGACAAGAGTCGAGTCATAAAGCTCCTTATAAACGTAGGGAGCTGCCAGTTGAGGATTGCCGATTTTACGCTCTATGTTCGAGCCGAAAGGCTCGGCCACGGGAAAGATAATCTTACCGTTGGCCGGCTGTACCGTATAATCCTCGATATAATCAAAGAAGCCGTCCGGATTCGATTCCTGATTAGAATCGATTCGGTCGAGATTCATCACCTGCAGAAGTGTCTGATTCGCTATGTCGCCTACTGGAAGATAAGGTAACTCGATACCGGTAGTATCACTAAGATACTTGATATTGAGCTTAAAATTCTTCTTTTGCAGTTGATAAGCACCCAGCGAATACACGTTCTTCATCATCAGTTTCCACATAGGAAGCTGCGGACTCACCGTGGTGCCACGCAGCATCTTCAGATAGAGGTTGGACGATGTTTCTGTAATGTCGCCAGAGAACTCACCTACCTGATACACCTTACCTTGATAAGTGTACTCATAGGCTACAGCCAACACTTCGTCAGTGTTGAGGGCCTGCTTCAAAGAGATGTAGCCGAGAGTCGGATTGAGCGAATATTCAGAAGATTTGAGCAGACGAGCACTCTCAACTTTCTCGAAATCGCGTCCTCCACTGATACCGTATGCCTGAAGTGGTGTGAGGGCCTGTGTAACCTGATTGATGTTACGAGCATCTGGATAGTCATTCTTAATGACCTCCAACAGGTCATTCGATTGGTTACAAGGCACTTCAATACTCATGTCAGGCACCCACAAGTCGTTAGCTAAACGGGTATTCTCGCCAAGGTCCATGAACCCCACGAAGTTGCGCGACTCATCATAATTATTATTCTTGTTCGTCACCCATACTTCAATACGGGTGATTTGTATTCCCGATGACACGTATGGTAGCTTCGAGGCGAAGCGGTCATAATTGTCATAGAAATATTGAGCAAGAAAGAAATGACGGTTTGCATCATACTCGTCTGCCTTAATACTGAAAGGGGTAGTTTGCACACCACCAGTGGTGTTGACTGTCTTCGACTCGCTGTTCTGTTGACTCAGCAAACCAGTCAACGTCAACTTACCGAACTGTAGCTTAGCTTTGGCACCGAACAGTGCCGTACCACCACGTATCAGACTCGACCCTGTGGTCATGGTCACATTACCAGCTTCGATGTTCTTGATGATTTCGTCTTCCTTACCCTCATAACTAAGTTTGAGGTTCTTAGAGTCAAAATCGAACGTCGCGTCGGTATTGTAGGTCATGTTAAACTTCAGCTTATCACCTACCGAGGCACCGATTGTGGCCTGTATCTTCTCATCAAAGTCGAAAAAGGTCTTACGGCGCGAACGTAGTGACAGCGCTGGATTATCGGTCTTGTTACTCTTTATACCCATAGTGAGCTGTACAGAACCCTGGGTTGTAAGACGTACACCACCGGGACCAAACACTTTCTCAAGTGGCCCGAGGGCAAAATTCATATCAAGAATATTAAAGGCCTCCTTGTCTTTATTCTCAAAGGTCTCGGCATTCTTGTCATGAAAGTAACCGAACATCTCACGCCGTGTCACCATAGCGTTGTAGTCAGCAGCAGTCATCATGTAAGGCGTCACTATGTCACGGTCACCCAGGCGCGTATGCAAAACAAACATGCCTGTAGCCGGGTCATAGACGGCTTCTGTCTTGATATTCGAAGGATCACGCAGGTCAGCAGCATATTCACGGCCCGCATAGTCTTCAAGGCCACGCGGAAGCGTAGGCGATACCGGCGACGGCAACACGATACTGTCAGGTATGTGGGTGCCGGGCAAGTATTCTGACTCAGGGGGCGGCGGGGGAGCCTGTATCTCCGACTTGCGGTACTGCCCCACCGACATACCCCATGCCACCGGCAACACAAGGGATGCCAGTGTCACTATCCGTACATGGTTAGGTCTTAGTGGTAAGTATTTGTTCATCAGAGCATCTTAAGGGCCTGTTTGATAGCCTTCTCTGTGCTCACTGTAGGGTCGTCGGCAAATATCTTCTTCAACACCTTTTGGCTCTGCTGGGACGTATAACCCAACATTATAAGCGCTGCCAGAGAATCGTCGTAGATTTCGCTCCCTACAGGGGCACTTTCTGTTAACGCTAATGCCTCTACTTTTATTTTATCTTTCAGGTCCACTATGATACGTTGGGCCGTACGTCCCCCTATACCTTTGACAGCTTTGAGTATATTGGTGTCTTCCGAAGCTATGGCCTGTTCCAGTTCGCTATCTCGTACAGCTGACAGTATCAGACGTGCCGTATTGGGTCCGACACCGCTTACTCCTATCAGAAGCCTAAATAATTCACGGGTGTGTCGACTAAGAAAGCCGTAAAGCACGTGGGCATCCTCACGTATAGACTCATGTACATACAGTTGCGCTTCGCTTTTGCCAAGCAGAGCACTGTAATCGATAAGCGTTATATTCAAATCATACCCTACACCGTGAGCCTCAAGCACAGCATTAGTAGCGTTCAACTCGGCCAAAGTTCCTTTGATGTAATCTATCATGTCTGTCTTGTTTATTTACTGTCAGAAGTTTCTCCACCGGAGACATCTTCCAACAGACACTGGTACACTGCCACATCATAATAACGTCCCGCTGCACGTTTCCAGTCTCTCAGAGTAGCCGTATGACTGTAACCTGCTCCTTCGAACAGGAGACGGCTACCGGCATTGACAGTTAGCACGAGGGCATTAAGCTGATGTAAACAAAGTATATCTCGTGCGTATGCTTCAATCAAGCATAGCATCTCATGTCCATAACCCTGCCGTCGCACAGAAGGGTCGACATATATACCGGTCATCGCACTACGGTCTATAGGCGATATACGGTATAAGTCGATTATACCTACAGTACGTCCTGTAGCCTTTTCCTCAGCCATAAGACGCAGTTGGCCGGAACGTATTGGGTCGGCATCGTATGTCTCGGCGTAATCACGCAGCACATGTGCTGACATCGGGGCCGTTATATCGCTACCTATCCATTGCGATGGGTCATTTTCTACACTATACATGTAACATGCATCTGCCGGTTCAACGGCACGAAGACGCAGGCGTTCTCCCCGCAGATAATCTCTGTGAGTCATTGGTCATGAAAAGTTGCACTGAACAAAACTCTGTTCTGCAACGAGCGTCCAAGTGTAAGTTCATCTGTATATTCCAGTTCGTTGCCAATACTCAGACCACGTGCTAACATGGTGACTTTTACGGGCAGATGTTCCAGTTTACGATATATATAGAAATTTGTAGTGTCTCCTTCTATAGTAGGATTAAGAGCCAATATAACCTCTTCAATACCGTCACGCTCAACACGTTTTATTAGACTCTCTATTTCAAGATCTGAAGGACCTATACCATCGATTGGGGATATGACTCCTCCTATGACATGATAGAGTCCATGATGTTGATGAGTGGCTTCGAGAGTTATGACATCTTTTATAGTCTCAACCACACACACTGTCTTATGGTCACGTTTGTGGTCACTGCATATCGGACACACAGACTGTTCACTAATATTATGACATTCCTGACAATAGGTAATATGTTGTCGCATATCAATGAGGGCCTGCCCTATCTCAGTAGCAACATTTCCATCTTGCCTGAGCAGATGTAAAGCCAACCTCAAGGCAGTCTTACGTCCTATGCCCGGCAGTTTGGAGAGTTGTGCTACAGCGTTGTCGAGTAGTGGTGAATTAAATGTCTCGTACATTATTATATGTGTTTTTCTCTCAATTGAACATCGGATTCTCAGGAACACTCAACCACGCACGGTATGGCTCGCCGAGAGCGCTGACCTCACGTCGCCAGTAAGCATCACCTTTGCCTTCGAGCAGACGGCTACCGGCATCGGGAGAAGCCACAGCCCACGACTTACGCGCTATCTCGCGCTCAAGCTGTCCGTTTGTCCAACCGCTGTAGCCCACAAAAAATCGTACTTTACCATCAGTATCCAGATTACGGTTTACGTAATCCATTATCTTCTCAGTGTCACCTCCTACATATATGCCAGGACACACTTCGGTCGCAGGACCAAAGGTATCACCTAAAGTATGCAACATGAAAAGACGCTGACGGTCAACAGGACCTCCCTGATATATCTTTACAGCCGAAGCCTCTGGCCAATCAGGGAACAAATCGGCCAACGATAACGGAAGCTGTTTATTCATAGTGAGTCCGAGCCTTCCTCCTTTTTTGTCGCGGTCAAGCATCAAAACGACGCTACGCCCGAACCATGGGTCATTCATCAAGGGTTCAGCAATCAATATCTCTCCTCTCTCCCCGACCTTATTATTGGTCATACCGTTGTATATAAGTGCATCTAAATCCATAACTTTATATTATATACGACAAAAAAGGACTGCTATAGAAGCAATCCTTTTGGTGGTGATTCGTGCAGGATTCAAACCTGCAACCTTCTGATCCGTAGTCAGATGCT
>CAYNUE010000111.1:0-9939 GCA_964400325.1 uncultured Sangeribacter sp.
TCTTTCTAAGATTGGATAATATTTAACCCGTCCAACTTTTGGGGGTCACTTCACAATAAGCTACACCCTCTTCTATAATATATGAGTTTATTACATTGGATATCTTAGCGTGAGATAACTATACCTCCACCAGAGTGAGCGCTCAGTACGGGAGCATACTGCGATTGTGCAGTAGCAATACCAATGCTGTAGGTACCAGCACGAGTCACGTAGCAGTCATAGGTGACAACATGCGTGCCTTTGGGCAAGAACGAGAAGAAAAGAGCTACCTGTGCTGCCTGTGCCTCACGGTAAGCCCAAAGACCATCGTTGCTTTCGTAACCTGACAACTGTTCCGCAGGCTGCATACATGCCGGCAACTGGTCTGTGAGAGCTACATAGTCCATGTCACGGTCGCAATTAAGTGTCAATGTCACGCGAACACGGTCACCAATCTGAACAGCAAGTTCGGAACTATCTTTACCAGTATCGGAAACAGCCTGTGCAGTTACGCCCTGCTGAGTTTGGTCAAGACGGTACACAGCTTTATTTACGCTCAGACCTTCGCCTGCTTCAGCACGCACATCTTCCATAGGCTGTAGAGCACTTGTTAGCACACCACCCCAAGCTGGCCCAGATGCATCACGGCTGATGTTTACTTTACGTCCGCTATCTTTGCGAGCGTTAAGAGGAAGAGTAATATCACCCGTAAGACGCTCGTATGGAGCTATATCAACAGTATGACCATTGACAGTTATAACGGCAGGAGTAGCTGAGGCTGTCCATTCAGTACCATTACCAAGCAAAGCAGCTGTAACAGTGGCAGTAGACTGCATACGACCCCAGTCGAGAGCCTGCCGGCTAAGTACCAACCACTGACGCAAACGGTCAGTCATAGCATCAGAAGGTGCTACCACACCGTATGCTTCCAGTGCACGCGCTGTCACTAATAACGGTGTCTGACCATCAATTTTTGACGAGAGATTTGCGAAACAAGCACCTTTCTCATCACTGACAGTAGCATACTGGCGCAAAGATTCAAGAATCACAAGCGGTAGTTTATGGTCATCTGAACGCCACAATACGATAGCAGCCGTAGCCTTGTCAAAGATACCAAAGTTTTTCCAAGAAGCAGCGATAGCTTTCAAACCACGTCCTTCAAGTGCCTGCCACTGTGCAGAACCCTTACCGGCAATACGTCCTAACGACTGACGTGTATAAAGATAAGGCAACAATACGGCAGGGTCATAATTCTTACCGGCACGTTTGGCCTCGTCAAGAGCCTGGCGGTCACAATAGGCTACTGCCTTAGCTACCATATCACCTGCCTCAGCCTGTGACAGATAGCCACCAGCCATAAGATAAGCCAGACGGTCAAGAGCGAGACGAGTCATATAGACTGACGAACTCATCTGTGGACACCAGCTCCAGCCACCGTCAGGATTTTGCAGCGACGCTATTGACGACAGCAATTCACGACGTGACGCAGCGTTAGCAGCAGTATCAAGCAATGTACTCAAACGACTCATACGCAACGTTTCACCTTCAGCATCACGTACCCAGGGTGTAGCTTCAAGGGCAACAGTCTTAAGCGAAGCATTGCCGGAAAGAGGTGACTGAGGGGCACCTTCACGCTGCCACAACTCTATTGCCTCACGCACACGTGGATAACGTGCTGCCAAACCGGCTGAGAGAGTATTGGCATAAAGAGCATCGACTTTGGCTGTCAGAGTAGAGTTGGAAGGAGTCATTATATCCGGCAGAGCAGCTACACACAGCCATATAGGATTGTCACAATATTGTAAAGTCAGTGTAGCATCGGCCCCAACTTTAGGCAATGTACCTGACCATTGTGTCTGTCCTGGCTGCAAATAGAAGCCTTCCGAATGTGTCACCATACTTGTAGCTGGATAGACAGGTACTAAAGCCTGTTCTCCATCAGTGTGACGTCCGGCAGTGGCATAGACCTGAAGAGTCAAAGCTTGTGTATTGTTACCTACCTCAAGCGGTAAAGCTACAAGACGCGAACCGTAAGCATCAACTGGAGCAGCTTCAAACTGACGCTCAGCTACTACACGACCACTCACAGCATCAAGCCACACCATGCGACCCGAAATCATTGCGGTAGAATCAGTATTATTATAGAGTGTAGCGACTGTCTCAACCTTGTCACCGGTACGCACAAAACGAGGCGCATTTACACTGGCCATCACAGGTCTGGCGGCAACAGCTTCCGCTTTAAGCGTAGTAGTATAGAGAGCAGCATCATAACCGAGCAACTGTAACTGCCAAGTAGTATTGAAATCAGGCACTTCAAATTCTATCTCCAGTGTGCCATCTGCAGCAGGTTTCAAATCAGGACGGAAGAAAGCCAACGGATGTTCCAAACCACGTAACGGTGTAGTGTCCTGTTTAGAAGTAGCGGCAACAGCCCCCTCACCACTCTCAACAGGTGCAGCATCATCAGCTACTTCCTCCATCTTCATGGCACCCATATCAGCTGCAGACATATATACAGCATTCTCTACAGCTACTTCTGACTCTGCTACGGCATCTTCCATCACACCTCCTGTTACGGAAGCGTTAGCCATAAGTTTCATATTTCTTGTACCGCGTATACGCAAAGACGAACTGCCATACAAGCTATAACCATAGAAATTCCAAGAGGGCCATGCCCATGACTCCACGTTTTTCCAGTTGACACGGTCAAGTGCATACCGCACGTCAAATGTAGAAACACGGTTTGGCAGACTTACTGACACAGGGTCAAGATAACTCAACATACGGCGTGGCTCACTACTCCATGTAAACGGCGCTAAAGCATCAAGAGCTTTATCACTCATGACAGCAAATACACCTTCTGTCGGACCTACAGGTGAAGTAAAACGGAAACGTACACGTTCCGTTTCACCTGGAACAATTCGGTCACGCCATGTCAATGTCTCAACTTCCATACGGTCAGCAGCCGAAGAAGGTAGTATCGTCACACGAGCTGTCGAAGCTTCGAGGTCATGCACACCTGATAGATAAACCCAACGTCGTACATTATCGGCAGGAGCATCTACTTCGACTGTGCCAAGAGTGCCATCAGAAGGAATCCAGCGTACTGATTCTGTACCGTCACTGGCACTGACCACACACAAAAGCATATCACCGGCATACGAGCCACCAGCACGCAAGCCAACTTTGTTCTCTCCCTTACCGGCCATAATCTCAGAAGTAGGAGTCCAAAGTGGTGTAGAATAAGGAACATCGCGGTCTGACTCACGCCATACTACCGTAGTACGTTCAGCAGTAGCTTCAGTGTCACCTTCAGCCTGTAGTTTCAGACTATAACGTCCAGAGGGCACCGAAGCAGACTGAAGTACCAACACTGGCGTATGACAAATACCTTCAGCCACTACTTTATTATCCGACATATCAGTTAAAGTATAGCGCACCTCACCCTCGACAGTACGGTCAAGCATATCAGTCAGACGTACCGGCCAACGTACTTCATTATCACGTACAGTTGTCACCTCAGGAACCTCAGCACTTATAGTAAGCGCTTTGCCAAGACTGAAACGTACTGGCACGGCTTCGGCTGTTTCGCCAGAAGGTGCTGTTGACACAGCTGTAATCTCGAATATACCTCGTGCGTATGGTGTATTGTGTAAAGCCTCAAGGGGCAGTTGCAACTCGAAACCGCCATCAGCACCAGTAGTAAGATTGCCTCCGTAGCGTGCACCACCTACCGATGAATGCCAACGCCACCACGGATGCCATCTTACTTCGTAATCTACCGACGTACCGGGAAGAGGCATTCCAGAATAAGTCATGGCGCGTCCCTTTACAATAGCCACACTATCACCAACTGATATTTCTGGCTGTTCAAGAGTGACAAAGAAAGTAGGTTGACGATAATCAGCCACTTGCACAGAAGTGCTTCCTACCTCACGTTCATCTATAAGAACCTGCACATTAAAGCGCCCTAAAAGGCCACCACGTGGTATTGCAAGACGTCCTGAAGCACGCCCATCGGCACCGATAGTAAGGTTGGTCGAGGCTGCTTCCTGCCAATTGGCATCAAGCAGACGCACACGACACTCACGGTTACCTGCCAAAGCTATACGACTCCCATCGACAGTGTAGGTAAGAACACCAAAACCAACAGTATCACCAGGATGGTATATAGACAAATCAGGTAGCACAGTGGCATAGACACGTTCTGTCCTATTATTATTTCGTGAAAAAGTATATATATTGGTGACAGTCACATCACGGTCCTTACGTACTACAGCACGCCATTCTCCTTTAGGTATATCAATTCGACCATTTTTATCGGTGTACAAGATACGCTGACGTATCCAGGAATTTCCTTTTCGGGTCTGAAGAGTGACTTCTGCTCCCTCGATAGGCTGCTGACCATGGCCATCAGCAACATACAGACGTGTAATCGGTCCGTCGTTACCTTGTACGGTCACAGCGGTTGCCACAAGAGCACTTACTGAGAAAGGTTGTACCCAACCATGACGACGTATCTCATCAGGTATGCCATCAGCGCCAGGCTTGGACGAAGCCACCACTATATAACGTCCGGGAGACTGAGCCTCAAAAGAAAACTCACGCTTAAGTACCATTGGCAGATTACCTCCGGCAGACACCTGGATTGAAGCTACAGGTTTGCGTCCATTTATCAAATTCGCTATGTTACGATCATCAGATATACTTTCAGCCACTCTATAGAGAAGTAACCAAGTTGCCTTACCGTTAGCCACTGTTACATTTCCGTTAATCTGAGCGCCAGGGAGATACTGCGTACGCATATCAACGTGCACCAAGCCCTGAGCCATATTTGCCAAAATATTATCAAGAGTTGGAGCTGTGTGGAAACGTTTTTTCAGCTCCGCCACGTAATCATAAAATTTACGGTAAGCTTCAACGTCATTCTCACTATCTGAGAGCAAGCCATTGGCCGCAGCTGGGAAACGTAAATCAGCAAGACTGGACACTAACGGTACACAAGCAGGGTTTGTATCAATACGTTTCAGCCATGATTCAATGAAATCGGCACGTTGCTCATAAGGCATAAGATCAACCTTACGACTTATCCAAGCTATCATAGCTTCTGCAGTACCATGGGTCTCATGCCATGTTATCATACGGTCAGCTATCTCAGTAGCGTTCAGAGTAGTTGCAGTGACTGTCTGCGATTCACCAGTAGCTGACGAAGCAAACGGCAGCAGCGGTATAGCCTCATCAGAACTATCTGAAAAAGAACCTAACAGATTTATGGAACGTAGACTTATAAAATCGGCAACAGACATACCAGCAGTACGTGCATCGCCAAGCTCCTCAGCAAGCGAACCAAGCTGTTCTATCGGCACATCAAATCCCTTATCAAGCTCACTATATGCCTCGCCTACAAGCCGCTTCACTTCAGCCCTAAATTGGGCACCGCTCCATTCAAGTGGGTCAGGCGCAAGAGGCTGTAATGGCAAGGTACGTCCATTGAATATCCAGGGCTGTGAATTATAGACCTGCCCAAGTCCGGTAGCCTCAAGCAAAAGCCCTACTCCACGCCAAGGTTGCGGTAGACATTGTGCCACCGAGTCAAGCAGCTTCATCTCTGCACCTACCCCAGCACGATCGATAAGTGATTTGGCTATTGACAAACGCACGGCAGCCTCAAGAGCATCTACCGAACGCCCAGCATCGAGTGAGGCCTGGAGACCTGCAGCTGCACGAGCAGCTTCTTCAGCCGGGAAAGCAAAATCTGGCGCCGAACTTTTCCCTTTAGCAGGCGTGGCACCGGCTACCGGAAGTCCGATAGCAAGAAGGGCCGCCGCAACGGCAGCCCGGCAATTAACTGGAAAGGTCATTATTATATGGAATGTCAAAAACTATCGACTGTCATTTCTTCTTATGTTTATGTCCCGGCTGCTTCGAACGCATTTCACGCATCTTCTCACGAAAACGATTTTCGGCCTCTTTAAGCTGATAAATCTGTTTCGGAGTCAACACCTTGCGAAATTTCTCATCATAGCGTCCCTCAAGTTCAGCCTCACCAATTTTGGCCTTGTTTATAGCTTCTGATACAGAATTATAATCAGCCTCAGAAGCATTGGGGTCATTTTTAACCTTACGTTCCAACTCAACAGCCGGCTCCCATAGGCGATGACGCTCCTCCATCTGAGCTGAATACAGGTCAAAGAAAGGAGGACATTGCTCATCACTCAGTTTGAGCTCCTGTGCAAGAAATTTCATCTTGAATTCCTTGACCTCACGGAACATCTCATCTTTTGATTTGTCACAGCGGTCCTGAGCTAAAGCAGGACCGCAAGTGGCAATCAACATAAATGCCAGAAGTAAATATTTTTTCATACGGTAGCTTTTAACAGGTTTTGTCATTTCTCGGTCAACAGACTCACTTAAAATTTATGTATCTGCCAAATTATATGCTTATTTCAGCAAATGGTCTGGAATACTTATAGCGGCATATTGTGGGGAGAGGGAATAACCGAAGTCAGCTTCGAAATCCTCAATATTACTGTAATTACCGCTCACTTCTGCCTCAAGAGCCACGTCGCTCTCATAGCTGGGCATCATTACCATTGAAGGTATGTCACTACTAGTCATAGCTACTACTACCGATTCTGGAGGATTATCGAGGTATAGCTGGTCAGCACCGGTAGCGGTATGAAAAACTTTCATCATGAGCCATATTCCGGCAAACATTGCTGCCAAATATACGTAGGGCTTAATACGCTGCCATACCGACATAGGGGCCGGTGTCTCGACCTCAGGATAAGGAGGCAGCTTAGCGCTGACCTCATCGAAAAGCCGTTCAAAGTATCCTTCAGGTACCGTCATACCGGTATCTCTTCCACATTTATCTATGATTTTCTCTTCTAAGTTCATAACCACAGGATACTTTATTTAATATTGATTTCTGATTTCTTTAGGGTTATCAAACATACGCCTTGCGTCTGTGTTTCGGTGATATGACACTATGTCACGCTATGGGTTTAAGCAAAGTCGCAATTTTAACGTTCAGCAACCTCTTTTTTACTCAATCTAAAATCGATAAATAGCGCTTAAAAATCAAATGATATATGTTTCTCAACTACACCTTTTGAATCTTAAATCATAAAAAACAGGTATTTTCAGAGTCTTAGAACCTATAACTCAATAGAATACTGAAATATACTCCTTTACATAGCACCCACGTCACATCAAAAATACTTGTGTTTTTATGTGTTCATTAATTTCTTAAGAGTTATGCACCATAAAATATACATTGTTAAATTACGTTATACATTCGAGCGGAATATGGCTGCCTTAAAGATTTTTTAGTAACTTAGCACCATCTACTTCGCCGGGTTACTGTAAACGAATCATCAGCCACAGCCTCCGACGAGCAGTGTTTATCCATTAACTCCACCTACAACTATCAGGCCGACAATGTCATACAAAGCCCCCCTCGATGAAGCACAGCTAATCAAAGACCTGCAGGACCCTAAAACGGCCCATCAGGCCTTCGACGTGCTTATGCGCACCTATGGCAAACAGATGTATTGGCAGATACGCAAAATGGTCATAGGCCATGATGACGCCAATGACCTGGTGCAGAATGCCTTTATAAAGGCATGGAATCACCTGCCCAATTTCAGAGGTGATGCCAAGCTTTCGACATGGCTTTTTAAGATAGCTGTCAACGAATCGATTAACTTTCTTAATCGCGAACGTATGAAAGCTCAGGTTAATGATGATAGTGACGATTCTTTTCTGCTCAATAGTATCGAGAGCGACACGTACTTCGATGGCGACGACCTTCAAAAAGAACTTCAGAAGGCTATAGCTCATCTGCCCGACAAACAGCGCTTGGTATTCAACATGCGCTATTACGATGAGATGAAGTATGAAGACATGTCACAAATTCTCGGCACTTCGGTGGGTGCTCTTAAGGCATCATATCATCACGCTGTCAAGAAAGTAGCTGAGGCTATAGGTAATCTTGACATGTAGGATACATTTAAATATGAATTAAACTAACCATATATTCATTTAAAACAAATGAAGCATAAATTACTCATTACTCTTGGACTTACCCTCGCTACTTCTGCCACAGCGTTAGCGATACCAGCACGTCCGGGTCAACAGCGTATCGTTACTCAACCAGACGGCTCGATGCTGACTATAATGGTTACAGGCGACGAACGTAGTCATCGTGTCACCACTACTGATGGAACACTACTTATCTATGATGAAACAAATGGATATACCTATGCTACTGTAGGTAGCGACGGTATGCCTGTTTCATCAGGCATAGTTGCCTCTGACAATACAACTGCCAATTTTGATCGTTTGGCTGTGGAACGTGCCTTCAATCTGCGTGATGAAATGCGCGTTCTCTCGGTTCCCTCACGCTCAATAACTCCACGTTCTCTTCCTGGTCAAGTGACAAACAAAGGAATCAGACTTATCGCAGAACAAGATGAGAATGAGACACAACATGTAAATGTAGGCCGTTTCAGTGAAGATTTCCCGGTAAAAGGTGAACAGAAAGGTCTGGTAATACTTGTAGAGTATAGCAATCTTGAGTTTGTTATTGAGGACCCTCATGATTATTTCACACGTATGCTCAATGAGCCAGGATTCTCCGATTTGAATGGCACAGGTTCTGCCCGTGACTGGTTTATTGAGAACTCAAAAGGTCTTTTCATACCTGAGTTTGATGTTTATGGCCCAATCAAACTCTCACATAGTGGTAATTACTATGGCGGCAATGATAGCTGGGGCAATGACCGACGTCCTGAAGAACTGGCTATAGAAGCCTGTGAGATGCTCGACGAAACAGTAGACTTTAGTGAATATGACCGTGACGGAGACGGAATTATTGATAATGTCTTTATTTTCTATGCTGGTTACGGTGAAGCTGACGGCGGTGCAGCATGGACTATCTGGCCTCATTCATGGGAGGTTACTACTGCACGTCCACATGAGAGATACGAATTTGACGGTGTTCAACTTGACCGTTATGCCTGTGCATCTGAGCTTGAAGGCAATGGCACACCCGATGGTATCGGTACCTTTGTGCATGAGTTCAGTCATGTGATGGGTTTGCCCGACCTCTATGCAACCAGCTATACTGGTGCTTTCACTCCCGGAATATGGTCAGTAATGGATATGGGTCCATATAATAATGACGGTCGTACACCTCCCAACTATTCAGCATACGAACGTTATTGCCTTGACTGGCTACAGCCTACCGAAATCGAGATGTCTTCTGAAGTGGTGCTTAATCCTATGCTTGACAATAACGAAGCATTCATAGTTCGCACTCCGAAACAGAACGAGTTTTTCATTCTTGAGAATCGTCAGCAAGAAGGCAATGACCTCTACCTTCCCGGTCATGGTATGTTAGTATGGCATATCGACTACAACCCCTCAATATGGGAAGCAAATATCGTCAATAATCACACTGCCCACCAGTATGTTGACCTTATCGAGGCCGATAACAAACGTGATGACATTAGCCGCGCTGGTGATGCTTTCCCTGGTACAAAGAACATAACCGAATTCGGTCCCACTACCAAGCCTGCTTTTGTAGACTGGGACAAACAGCCTACTGAGTATTCTCTGACAAACATACAAGAAGAGAACGGTATCATTACCTTTACTTCAACATCAACTGCTGTCAAAGCTATAGCCTCAGACCGTACAGATGCAAAAGCATGGGCTCGCGACGGTATATTATATACCTCAGCTACCGAGACTCTGCCAGTCTATGACATTACAGGTCGCAAGGTGGGTACTGTCAGTGTATCAGCTCCTCTGAGTCTGTCAACCTCAGGTATTTATATTGTTCGCCTTAATGACAACTCAGCTGTAAAAGTCAGACTGTGACACCAGATTGAGATTATGATATAAAGCGAAGCCCCATTGTACCAGCTGGTACAATGGGGCTTCGCTTTATAT
>CAYNUE010000112.1:0-2832 GCA_964400325.1 uncultured Sangeribacter sp.
AGCCAGAGACAAAGCGTCAATATACGCTTTTCTATAAATATGTCATCAGACTCCCACATACCATTGCGTAAACTCACTTGAGTTTCGTTCCCACAGCGTGGAAATCTGATTACAAAATTAGTTAGAATTTGGAAAAGATACAACCTTTTTGATGGTATCTACTGTGTTCGTTTCTAAAATATAGTATGGTAGGATAAGGAAGTTATGGAATGGGATAGCAGATACCCTGGCTGGGGCGAAATGGCTTTGTGGGAATAGCAGTTATTCGGCATTGTTCTTAAGCCAGTCGGTGCGTACTTTGTCGGGGAGGTGGCGGACGGTGAAGTCGGAGAAGGTGACGTTGAAGCCGTCGCCGTCAGGGCATGCGGCCATCATACCGATTTTGACAGGACAGTTGGCTTCCATCCAGGTGTTACGCATCAGAGTGTATTCCTTATCATCGAATGAATAGAATATCTCTATAGCATCAAGACGACGGACTGCTTTAATCCAGAGTTCCTTGACCGGACGGTCAAGTGCTATCACACTCCAGTCGGAAGTATGGTGAGTCACCACGGTACTGAGATTGTATTTGCCATCTACAAATTCAATACCTGTTTTGATATAGTTCTCATGGTCGATACGTATCATCATACCGGCCTGGTCAAAGCGAACCTTATAATCACCAGCTACCTTAAGCTTGGCTTCAAACTCCCCACCGTATTCAGCATAATAAAATGGGGCGTCATCTACGGTAAAACCATAGTGCGATATACGCCAGTAATCACTCTTGGGAGTGACAGACATTGTAAGTTTGCCGTCTGAGATTGACCAGTCAGCAGGTTCGTTAAACCAATTCATCTTTTCCAATGTCTGGGCAGCAGAATTAAATATGGCAACCGCACCAAGGACTATCGCAATAAGTTCTTTTCTCATAACTGTCGTAATCTTTAACATAAGTACTTTAAATACTAACCGAAGCTTTTCTTTTGCTGTTGGCTAATGACAACAGCAGGATTTATTAACTTTGCAAAGTTAGTATCTCACCGCGTAAGCTACAATAACTATAAATAACCAATTTTAAGAAGCATTTATGAGCTATAAGAAGGAAATAGACAGTTTACTACGAAAGCAGTCCTTTTCTGAGAACAGTCATAATACAAACCCAGTGTATCGGTATGCTGAAAGCATTGCCGCTTTAGAAAACTGTATTGCAGTAGTCAGTGATATGAAATTGGGTACCAGCAGAATATTTAACGGTGCGTTCGCTGAGGTATTGGGATTAACAGGTTACACACATGAGAATTCCATCTGGGAAAAAGAAATTATAAATCTGATGACAGATAAAGAATGTGAGGAGAAATACATGTCAGAACTGCGTTTCTACAACTTCTTACGTCAGATTCCCCGTTATAAACGCAGTCACTACTATTTGGCTACTGTTTTACGATTCAGAAACAGACAGGGCCAACCTATGGACGTGCTACACAGATTATATTATATCTATGATGAGTCTACAGACATCATACGCTATGGATTATGTCTCTATGGACCGGCAGTTTTCAATCTGCCGGCCAAAAGTATCGTCATAAATTCGGTCTCCGGCAAATGGGAAGAACTTTCAGGAGCTACTGATAACCGTATACTCAGCAAACGTGAAAAACAGGTACTGACCCTCATAGAGCAAGGATTGACAAGTCAAAGTATAGCCGCCGAACTATGTATCAGCAAGCATACGGTAAGTCGGCATCGCCAGGAAATTCTCGCCAAGCTACAAGCCCATAACTCTACAGAAGCCTGCCGCCGTGCGAAACAGCTCAACCTAATATAAAATTTACCATAAAGCCGATTTCTACATTTATATATGTGTCTTATAAGCGTATGGCAAAAATATGTATACGCTTATAAGACACACAATTTCTCAAGAACTTAACCCTCCGAGCAAAATTTTAATATTTTTCTCAAATCTTTCTTATGCTTCAACAGACTGCCAGGATTAGATGTAAGTAAGGATTTTTTACGGGTGAAATGGCAGGCAAGGTTTTCACATATTCTACCAACAATACCGTAGCCTATAGCAGCACATATCTTTTCAGTGATGTGACCATATTTGCGATAGAAGATATTGAACAGCAGATACCCTATCCTCTGATGAGCTGGCATACGCCGCAGAATATTCTTCCAGCTGTAAATATCTTTATATAATTTCAAATAACCTATCTTCAATTCCTCTGAGGTCATTGACAGCGGTCTATATACTACCTCGGAAGTAGTATAATCGCTTTGACAGAAATTTACAATTCGACCAGCTTCAAGCATATCTTTATGCTGTTTTGTACCTGGATATGGAGTAAGAATATGAGAAGTCACAGTCTCAATTCTGTTCTTTACAATCCAGTCAAGAGTATGCTTGAAGGTATCAGAAGTATCACCATCAAGACCGAACACGAAACTGGCATTAATCATGATACCACGCTTATGAATCTCACTCACGAGCCGTTCATAACGTTTCACAGCGTTCTGATTCTTGCTGACTCCTTTTAACGCTTCTTCGCTCAGAGTCTCAAATCCTATGAATAGGCCTTTACAACCCGCTTCTTTCATCTCGTCTAACAGTCCAGGTATGTCAGCGACATTTGCCGATACAGCTGCTTGCCATTTCAAGTTCATAGGTTTGATAGCCTTCAGAAAATCACGTGTCCAAGCTGGATTACCGATGAAGTTATCGTCAATAAACATAACATGACGTTTACCGAGAGTCTGTATATCTCTTATCACATCTTCTATAGGGCGATTGACGTATGAGTTACGGATATTGGCACAGCTGTTATAACAGAATTCACACTTGAAGGG
>CAYNUE010000112.1:2932-9837 GCA_964400325.1 uncultured Sangeribacter sp.
AGCTCTTGGCAATGTATCTACAGTCACTGTTATGCCTGCAATATCAGCTTCCAGATTTTCAAAATCACATATCTCAACATTTTCATTAAGAAGCTCAATTTCATTTCCTTCCCTTATTACATTGGCCACAGTCAGAAGACCCAAGGAAGGGGCCATACGGGTTTTGAGAGTTGTATCCATAGGACGCATTCTCATCTTAGGTTGTATCAGAACTACTTTCATTTCTTTTATTGTATTGATATGATTATTTTGATGCCTTATTAAGTTGTGGAATCGGATTAATATAAAAGCACTTTAGAACTCCATGAGGAGATTTATCAGTAGCCCACGGACGAAGGTATAAAGTGCCGCAACCGAAGTGCAGATGTGCCGGAGTCTTAGCTGCCTTGCCGGTATTACCGACTGTACCAAGCTGGCCGCCTAAAGCAAACGGATGGGTTGTAACCTCATCAAGATGCGCATAATAGTGCAAACGCCAGCCGGGTGCCTTTCTTGGCAAAGATGTCCACGCCTTTATGAGTCACTGACGTACCCCATGGATAATACCAGAATGATTAAGGGTGATAGTCAGCGGTAGTGGCTCCAACCACAGGATTTCTGAAGGGAAGCAATGACATCAGAAAACCGAATACAATCATTCCTCCCATCACATACATAGCTACCAAAAGCTTTTTCTTTTTTATCCACTTCTTCATACACGTAGTCTTAGCTATAATAAATATACTTTCAACATTGCAAAGGTAAACATAGCATCAAGCACTGTCAACGAATTAGAGACACGATGTATGACACCGGCCGTTTAGTGTATGAACTCGTCAAAATAGCTTTTTTAGTCTTCTAAATCCCCCCAAATAACCCAACCGTTTCTGGGTATGAAGCGTTATAATTACAAAGACTAAAACAAATAATCAATTATGGATAACTTTATTGGATCACACTTTATTTATACTTATGCCAACGGCTGGATTTATGAACTTTATGTAAAGAATGAGAATACTGTAGACTACCGTATTCATAGCGGAATGGTAGGTGGCCGTTGGGTTCGTGACCAAAAAGCAGATATTGTAAAACTCACTGACGGTGTCTACAAAATATCATGGACTGAACCTACCGGTACAGACGTAAGCCTTAACTTCATGCCTAAGGAAAACAAGCTCCATGGAGTTATATTCTTCCCTAAATGGGTTCAGGAACACCCTGAAATCACTGTACGTTATCAAAATGACTTTATTCCTCTTATGGAGGAGAGCCGTGAGAAATATGCTACATATCCTAAGTATGTTGTACCAGAGTTCGGAACAATATTCTTTTCCAAGAATGAAGGTGTAAATAATGAAAAAGTCATCTCTGAAGCTCCTTATGAAGGTATGACTGATGATATTGTAAGTGGCAAACTGGATTTCACAAAATAAACTTTTTGTAAACCTACGAAGTAAGTCTACGACATTTTCATTCTTTGTCAAGACTTGTCTCTAAGTATCGATAAATAAAAATACCACCTATTTTTTGGGTGGTATTTTTGTTTATCGATACTACTTGAACCTCACCATCTGCGAGGCCCCATAGGTCCTCTTGGTTTACGGTGAGCCTTGCTTTTGCGCTTTGTAGCTGACCCATCACGAAGAGATAGGCCCTTATAAGAATCCTTCAACAGTTTTGTAGTTACATCTATAGTAGTATTTACAGAGCGATTGGGATTTTTTAAATTATGTGACATAAGCCACTGATAAAAATAAGGCATATAGAGAATACGCTCATGCTGACGGTGTTCAAGACCTTTTACTTTACTGTATACCAATCGTGGTGCTTTATCTGGCTGAGAACGCATTGCATTCACCATTTTATCAGTGCGTGCAATAGCTTCTTCTCTATCCTTATCTCCACGGATTACCCATAAAGGCAATTTGTTCAGATTCGCAATGTCATCTCCAGTATAAGCACCTGCCAAAATAATTGCTGCTGCAATCCTATCAGGATAAGCACCGGAAAGATTAGCGACTCCATCACCGCCCATACTCATACCTATAGCATAGATACGATTTGAATCGATATTATAATTAGCAAGTACCCAGTCGACATCTTTTATAATCTTCTCGACCTCCCATTTATCACCAGTGGCTTGTGGAGCAAGAACAACCGCATCAAGCGCCATACCGGAATGTAGCGCATCAATTGTACCGAACATATCTACATCTGCAAGATTTTTGCCAGCAGCACTTCGGCTATGTAGGGTTATAATCAAAGGAAGTGCCGTCGTAGCTGAATCTGGCACATATAAAATGAAATTATACCCATCATCGACTTCGTCTATATGAGTTGACAAGGTCTCCTGCGCTGCCCCACACATACACACAAGAGTCAGCAAAACAGAAAGAATAATAGTGCGCATACCTATTTATATTTAGTACACTGACTTATAGCAGTTTATAAATTGATAAAATCATTTTGATGCACAAAATTACTTATTTTCTTTACGATATTAAAATTTCTACACAAATCATATACTAAATCTCGAACTTACAAATTGCCAATGCTCTGAAAGAAGAATTTGAAGGATGTCCAGTTGTCGCAAATTTTGCGACAACTGGAATTGAAGGTAATCGTACTGTTACTCGTAACATTGAAAAATACCACCTCAGTTGGAGGTGGTATTTAAAATTACAATATAATTCTTCAGATAAGCATAGCTATGACTAATAGTATTATTCCTGCAAATATCGTTAACATACAATAGTTTCTATACACTTGTATATTATGTTTTTTCTGCGGAAATTTCTCTAAATCACTTTTAATCGCTAATCTTTTTGAGGCTTGCCATGCAAGAACCAAAAAACCAATTACCGTCAGGGCAATGCCTATCCACATTAAAATACTTGCCAGCATAGGAATCAATATCTTGACAAGACTGTAAACGTTGATTTAAGATTGTTTCTTTTTTCTTTGGTTATATTTTTTGTGATAGTAGCCACCAATAAGCCCACCAATCATGCCAGCGGCAATACCAAGATAAGAAAACCAAGGTAAATTCATATTATTTGATTTAGATTAAAAATACTTACAAAATTATCAATTTTATTTGAATTTCAACGATTCGTAGTCTTGAGTTTTTTGATGTTGACTTCTGGGAAAAGCTCCTTCATCAATTCATCATCAATCAACACGGAACAAGCACCATTATTCAACCTCATTTTTACAACGGGGGTGTATGCAACTTGCCCATTTATACATATAGCAATTCTTTTGTTGAGATTGGTTTCAGTGATTTCTGCATACTTGATAGTATCAGAAAGATTAAATGGCATTGTTAAGTCTTCATCATTGGGATAATGACGTAGCTCTGAGATGTGGACAGTTTCCTCCAAAAGGCATGGAGAAATCGTGTCTAATGCACCATCTCTATCAGTTGTCGAATAAATAGCAACTACGAATTCCCTGTCTACTTTGATTGGGGCGTTAGACTTGTCATTGCAAGAAATGGCAATAGTGCCTAAAATACTTGCAAACAAGATTGTAAAAAATGAATTTCTCATTCTTATATGATTTTTATTTGAGTAGTATAAATAATGCAGGAAGATTATTGAAAACATGCAACCCTACACCCCACCAGAAACCAAGATTTATACGATAATATGTTATGGCGCATCCAGCAAAAAAAGGAACTGAGATAACGCACACCATATAGGGTAACAGGAGTAAACTGTAATTGGAAAAAGCTATCAGATGTATCAAACCAAATGCAATCGCTGAACCCCATATTATTGGAATATAACATGATGTTTTTAACTTTTCCAAAAATAATTTCGATGTCAGTTTGTAAACCAAAAAGAAAGCTGCTAATATTGACATGATATATATTGAAGTAGAAACAATGGTCAACGAATTAAGACGTTGCCAAAGAATATATACCGGAACTGAAGCAGCTGCAAGTGCAATCTGCCATCTTATGAAAGATAGTCCAAGACGGAAGATACATTCTTCAAGTAAGGGAGCTACAATAAGCACCGTCAGCAATGTAAAGATAAGTGAACCAAGATTTTTTGCAGTTTCGGGATTCCCGGCAAACTTTGTAAGAGTTTCGGGATTGATTCCGTAGATGTTATAGATAGCTACACACCCCAGAACGAGCACCATAGCAACGATACGACTGATTAACCAAAACAGTAGACCATAGCCCACAATCCATTTTTTTGAATGTATCTCATAGTCTTTAGTACGTGACAGAATAAACTTCATTTTCATTGTTCATTTTCCCAATTTATAAGGTTAGTTAATTTCTTTATATTATTCCTATACCAGAAATATTCAAGCGTACCTCCTACTATTGTAAGTCCCCATGTGAAAAACATTCTCCAAGTATTGATAAACATTGGAGTCAACGAGAACCATATTAACAGTGGAAGCAGTACTGCTCCTATGACAAGTTCAAGATTTCGATATGATTTTTTGACCAATATGATTGTTCTCAATATCTCTTTATGAGTATCCTGCCATAGATTTATAGACTTTATGGCACGGTATAACTTTATTCCATATAAATTACCAATAAATAGGGTCAAGCAAAATATTGTAAGCCACCAATATGGAAATTCCATTGGTGACCATATAGGACTGAGAGCCATAAGGATAATGCAAACTAATGTAATTATTCCCTCCCATATAGTCCTTTTCAAAAGCTTTGACTTTATATCATTTTTCTTTATGATTATCTTGTTTGTTTCATCTTCACTTATTTGTGAATCAATATGAGGTTTTATCGACTGCCATGTAGTTCTCAGTTCTTCAAGTTCCATAACTATACCTCCTTTCTTGATGAAATTTTTTCTTTTATCCGATACAAACGTGATGCAACTGTATTTCTTGGTATACCCATGTTCGAAGCAATTTCATCATAACTTAACTCATCTAACCACATTAATATTAAAGCCTTATCCATAGGTTTAAGTTGGGCTATCACAGAGTAAAGCCATTCTAATTTTTCTCTCCATTCATTATTATCATCTTGAAAATGTACTGCTGGTAATTCATCAAAAGATATCGTTTTAATTTTTGGAGTGAAACTCTTCAAGGAAAATAAACAAGTATTGATACATACCTTATACACCCATGTTGATTCGGAACTCTCTTGTCGAAAATTGCGATACCCCTTGTACAACGAAATTAACACCTCCTGTCTGATGTCGTCAAACGGCATTTCGCTTGTGGCGTAAAAAAAGCAGACACTGAAAATTATCTTTTCATGCCTTCCGACCATTGCGGTAAAAGATTGGTTATAGTCAGAATTATTCATTGCCAGGTTTCTCTTTATAAAGTTAGTTGTAAATTCGACAGAAAAGTTCCTTCTATAAAGAGAAAAAAGAATCACCATGCTCATAAACTCCCGAAACCTTCTATTATTCTCACCCTTAGGCTCAAAGTCAATATATTGAGCCGTTTTGACTGAATATCTAATACTTATTGTACTAATATCAATCATTTTATTAATTTTGCATTTTAATGTCAAAATAAAAATGGAAGAAAATAAAAGCAACCTTTCACTACCACTATCCGGAAATCAAAGTATCGGATTAATACCAGTAGAAAAACTTATATATGTCATTCGTGGTCAACAAGTAATAGTTGACAGCGATTTAGCACAATTATATGGTGTGGAGACACGCGTACTTAATCAAGCGGTAAAACGTAATATCGAACGTTTCCCAGGTGATTTTATGTTTCAGTTAACTAAAGATGAGACAGAAAATTTAATGTCGCAAATTACGATATCAAATTTAAGATTGCAAAATGAAAGCTTGAATGAAAGCTCAATAAACTTGAAATCACAAAATGTGATATCAAGTTTAAAATCGCAAAATATAACCTTAAATTGGGGTGGCACTCGAAAATTACCATTCGTTTTTACAGAAAATGGTGTGGCTATGCTTAGTAGTGTGCTTCGTTCTAAAATAGCAATTGAAGTAAACATCCGAATAATGAGGGCATTTACTGCGATGCGTAGTTTCATGATGAGTAATGCACACATGTTTCAGCGAATTGAAACCATTGAACATAATTATTTAATCGTTAATCAACATCTTTCTGAACATGACAGAAAATTTGAAGAAATCTTAAACCGTCTGGAAGAGAAAGCCTCTGAACCTATTGAGGGTTTCTTTTATGATGGACAGATATTTGATGCCTATACACTAATTTCTGACTTAATTCGGAAGGCTACTTCTCGTATAGTACTCATTGACAATTATGTTGATGACCGTGTTCTTAGAACACTTGACAAACGTAAGGAGGGTGTTTCTGCCACAGTATTCACAAATCCTCGTAACTCCCAAATCAATCTTGATATAAGAAGGCATAATGCTCAATATCCTGCAATCAATCTCCAGCATTGCACTAATGTCCATGATAGATTCCTGATAGTTGATGACACAGTTTATTTTATTGGAGGTTCTATCAAAGACCTTGGAACAAAAATTGTAGCTTTTAGCCAGATGCACCAGTCTCCAGATGACATTATTTCCAAAATAAGATAACATTCCAAAATTATTTTCCAATCAGTGTCTTTTGTTAACTTTGAGTTAAGAGAAGGTAAGTGGCAAAACACAATCAACGTCTATTCCTATCTACTTGAATTATAAGTCTGTTGATATGTCTTGAGGCGTTTTAATTGAGTATCTAATATTTATTAGACTAATATTAATTATTTTATTAATTTTGCATCATGAACGAGAATACGCCTTTACCACTTGCATCATCACAAGACAATGAGATAATACTCTACCAACCAGACGCAACGATTAAGCTAGAGGTTAGATTGGAGAATGAGACTGTATGGCTTAATCGCCAACAAATTGCCACACTCTTTGATCGAGATGTTAAAACTATTGGCAAACATATTGCCAATGCTTTGAAAG
>CAYNUE010000113.1:0-5892 GCA_964400325.1 uncultured Sangeribacter sp.
GATATACTATCTTCGTATAGCAGTTTACACAGATAGGATAATACACTATGCTATCCTCCTTAGCATTTATTTTTCCATATATGTCCTTTTTCAGTTTCTCAAACTGTTCATCAGGCAGGTAAGTGCTTATTGTTTTGTGAATTGGAACGACACAGAACTGGGCTCGCTTTGCTCGCTGGAACGTCGCACGAGCGGGACAGCCTTCAGTCACTCCTACTCAGGGATACTACCCACATAAGTCAACCCTTATAAGGGATAAGTTTAACCAGAATCAACTATATTCAGCTATAAGACTTGAAATACAGTCAACCAAAATCAGGCTACCACACTATAATGAATTTAAAATCTGTGTCGTTCTGTGTTTCAGTTCCTGTGTCGTTCTGTGTTCCGCTCGTGCGACGTTCCAGCGAGCAAAGCGAGCCCAGTTCCGTGTCGTTCCAATTCCCACAGAGAAGGAATTAAGAATATGGTCGGAAGCGTGAGAAATGAAATCGCACCTGCTTAGAGCCATCTTCCAAAACAGTTACGTCACGTTCCGTACACGAGGCTATACAAGGTACACCAGCCCGAAGCAGTCTGCTAATCAGAGCATAACAGAATGTCTGTTCACCCATGATATGCACAGTAAGCTCTTTAGGATTGCCAAGCTGCATAATCCTATCAAAATAACCATCAGCCAACAGGTCAATCTCTCGTTCGTCAGCTTCAGCCGGTACCATAGGGAATGGTATATCTACACATTCCCCATAGCGCCGTGCCGCCTCTTTCTGCTTCTCACCCCATTCAGAGTAAGGATGATTAGTAAGATTTACAAGCATCAGACACCTGAATTTATAGCCTTAAAAATCTCACCAACAAACTCCGGAGAAGTTATCTCTTTGATATATCGCCAATAGGAACTATCACGATTAGTCCAGAGCTTGTTCTTCTTCTCATCTCTTGTTGGCTTAGCGGCTAAACGCTTCAAAGCATTAGCCAAGAAATCAAGCTGCTCCTCAGGCACCTTAGCAACCTCAGCCATCTCAAGCCAGCCCGATACCTTACTTCTGAGTGTACTGAACTTATCGACAACATATTTATCTAATAAATTCTTCTCCTCAAGAAATGCCAACCCAGCTCCCAACTTCGCTTTTTTAGCTCTTTCTCTCTCTTCAGCCTCTTTCTCCTTTTCACGCCGAAAAGCCTCTTCTGCTTCTTGCCTCTTTCGTTCTGACTCCTGCTGTTCTCTTTCCATACGCTGACGTTCACGTTCTGCTTGCGCAGCATCTTTCTGAGCCTGCATAGCCATAAGTTGTTCACTAAACGAAGAACTTAGAGATTGTACAGTTGATTTATTACTTATAATATCACTGTAGTATTGAAGATATTCCTTAGTTCCAGTATCATTTCTACCTTTTGCAGCCACAAAGTCATTAGCCCCATTGATAGCCAATCGCATGTAGTTAAAGCGATTATTATCAGTAACTTCATTACGAGCTAAGGTAATAAGTTCTCTTATGGTGTCTGAATCTGTCCATAAACCCTCTATTTTCGTTCTCATATAGTTTTCAAAGAGAGCCATATAGAAGCGTGAATCTGTCGATACCGGTTTATCAACCATACCGATACTCTTTATATCAATATCTATTATTGCAACCGATACCTTACCATACCCGTATGGACGCGCCATACCTATCTGGTGAAGACAGTCAGACTCATTTCCATGAAATGTCAGAGCCGAAAGCAGTGCCCCAAGTTCCTCAGGTTTCAGATTATGAAATCTGATTTTTCCCTCGAAAGTTGTTCCTGTTCTCAGCGGATGTATAGTAGTATTTATCTCCACTTCATTGGCTTGTTCCCCATTTTCTCTTACTATACGGTCACTCCATACATTCTGCCGTAAAAGGTAACGTTTCCAACCTTTTATACTGCCGTCATTATAGGTTTTGTAGTTACCGGTGAGTATGCCATTAGTACCTCTACCCTGCTGATCAATGTATATGGGATAATATGAGGCTTTAGGACCGCATAAAGCAAGGACACAGCTCCTATCCATCTGTGCATTGTTACTTAGAAACGGAGTAAACTGCACTCTGCCCCTTAACGAAGCATTTTTACCTGTATAGCCGAATATGCAGTCGGCCATATCAGGCTTGTCTGATTTATGCTCTTCTGGCAGAGTTTCAAATGGTGTTTTAGAATAAGGGAGCTTGTAGAGGAATGCTAATCCCCAGTCTTTTATCTTATTATTTTCGACTCTGAAGAACACTGGTATACCAGTTGTCGGCATCATTTTTTCGTTCGCATATTTCCAATCGGGAGAGTCAGCATAGATGAATTTATACTGATTAAATTCATCTTCCGTCATAGAATATCTTTTATTTTTACTATCCGGTTGCTTGAAAACGAACTCATAAAATTTTCCACCTCTCGGTCTACGCGGCCATACCCAACTGTCAGGCTGACCAGTAAGTACTATAGTACCTACTATATCGCCTGTTGGACTGACGCCTACGTGATTCGCATTGTAATTCTCAAAATTGAGGTTCTTGAGTTTCTCAATCGAGCCTACCTGCTGCTCTATGAGTTTATACTTAAAGACCGATCTCTTGGGATCATAGGACTCCTCGCCTAACCGATATTCATTATTAAGATTTATTCCATACTGTCTGGAAAATTTATCACGGAATAACGGTACACCTAAATAATCATCTATTGCTGTCTGAGCAATACGATAAGGACGTCCACAATCTACAATTTCATAGTGGTCACCAACTTGTTGTAACCAACCACAACGCAGATTGAGTTGCTCATTTTTCAGTGGATATAGGTGTCTATTATCCCACTCGCGCTGAGCGAAGCGGGCGCTTCCATCAAGACGCATCTTACCGAAACTCATGATTTCGAGTACGCTGCGTATAGCTCCCTTCACCGTCGTACCGGGCAGGAAATACTCTCCACTCGGCAAAACAGAGAACGACTGATAAGTCGCTGTATTATTCTCGGCATCTTCACGACTATGGCCATTACGCACAAAAATAGGCGACTTGGCAGTCAGGCTCACTGTAATGCTACCGCTGAGACCGTCTGAAAAGGGTATGTCATGCGAGATACGGCCTGACCACTCGTCAGGAAACACTACCTTATCAGATAGCGGAACGAAATTATATGGTGCTTTTATCATAACATATCAGCGTTTATCAGTTTCTAATTTTCAAATCCCACAAACACCATCTCAGCAGGCTGAAGCACTCCCATATTATCACAGAGCACATCCGGTTTCTCTCGCCAATACTGACGGAAATACAGCCACGGGTGCTCATCCATCTGATTGGAACAGTACTTCTGCTCTTTCACTTCTTCCTTAGCTTCTGAAGCTTTACTATTCAAATCATACTTGTAGGCATAGTATTGCCCGTCAGTATATTTTACACTGAACGATACATTATTCTTTCTGTCGAACAGTTGTGCCTCAATGACAAATGGATTGCTGTCTGGGTCGAGTGTCAATCCGTCAAAACTGCCATCAATCACGACAGGTTTATCAGCATCACTAAGCCAGTAATAGCCTTCGTATGCTCCAGCCGGTATATTATTGATTCTTTCTGTTTTCATTTCTTCTCCTCTTTTTCTATGTTAAGAGTGCCCGTAAACACACCGTGACCACGATTGACACCACCGCCAAGTGGTAGCATACCGTCACAGATGTCCTGCAAAGCACACGTGAGTGCTTCAAACACTTTATCAGCCTGTTGTGCATCTCCACAGACTTTCTTGACACCTTCGCAGTCTGCTAATATGGTCAGTTCAAATTCCTTACCGCTTCCGTAAGTCACCTTTTCCGAGAAAAGTGCTCCGCTCACTCCGGCATTGGTAAATCTATCCAAAGCCACATGATTGAGAATCTTATCTGGCACAGCCTTTTCAGGTCGCTGCATTACATCGGAGAATATCAGATTACCTCTTACCATAGTATCATTTGCCTTCTCACCTTCATAACCGAAAAGTATCCGCACAGCAGGATTACGCTGTCCGACAACATCCTCACGTTTATTTTTGTCGGTATTTCCCTGTTCACTCTCCAACAATTCGTCGGCAAAGATTCCATTCAGACGATTCCAATGAAATGCTACACGATGCGACAACGCACCCTTCACGGAAGTGGCCGGGATAAGCACAAAGTTCTCTTCAAGCTCACCCTTACCGTTACGCCATATCACCTTTTTTGCTTTTACAGGTGTCATGTCGGCTTCTTCATCACCAAAGCCAGAACCAAACAGAAAGAATGTGTCAGGCTTGAGAGTTAGTGTGTAAGTAATCCAATTCTCCTTTTCTGTTTTTTCTTCTGGTTTCGCGAGTTTTTCACCACGATTGTTCCAGAAATCAGTGTCAAGAGCCGAAGTTTTGTTTATGTATGTGGTCAAATCCTCCTCTTTCTTAAGATCAAGATTCATCACTTTCATATCAACTACTTCTATCTCGCCAAATCCGTTACGAGTACTGCCACCGATGCGGAAACTCTTGTCATAGAGATGCAGCAACACTGACTTAAACGCTTCCCAGTCATTACCTTCAGACACCATCTCTACCTCAAAGCAAAAACGTGTACCGGCGAAGACCACTTGCGCGTCAAACTTACCACCATTTTTAGCCACTCCCTTGTCTGACATTTTCACATGCTGACGTATCGGCAATTCCTGATAATGTTTCAGCAACGAATCATCTTTAATAGCCTTCAGATTAAGACCATCAACAGGCTTGCCTTCATGATTGAGAATCTTTGCAGCCGTAAATATAATCTCCGAGCCTCTGCCACCCTCTTCATCATGGTAGCCAAACATACGGTCTGGCGAGGTCATGCTGCGCAACACACCAGCTACTGCTGTGCCTGGTATGTAAGGCAACCCATTCACATCAGTGGCCACAAGTGCGTCAGAGAGTATATCCTTTTCACCTGAGCCGACAGCTAACGGTGTAGCTGCCTCTATAACTATCCGAGCTAAAAACCGGTGAGTGTAGTGTTTCTCCTGCTCGGTTGTTTTGTTTTTTGATTGTATTTCTGCCATTGGTCAGTCCTCCTTACATCTTTTAGCCATCTCAGCGGCAAGGTTTACTATAGCATGTCGGGCAAATTCCGGTTCACGTTTAAATCCTTCAACAAATTCCTTAAACGCCTCCAGACGTCCTCTATCAGCCCACTTCTCCTTAGCGACTCCATGAGTAAGATACCCATCTTTACCATCATACAAAGCCTTCTTCAAAGCTTCAAAATCAGTGATTGAGGTAGCAAGGCTTCGTATGGTGCCCCACTGCGAAGCAAAGCTGTCACCCTTAAATCTGCTTTGATTAGCTACTATCCATTCATTAACAGCCTTGTATATATCTCGCTCATTGGCTTTACGCTCTTTGAGATACTCAACCAAGACACTGCTATATCCTTTCGCTCCACCGGAAAGCTTACCTCCGTCCGCTTGTTTGTCTCCGGGTGCTTGTTTACCTCCGTCCGCTTGTTTGTCTCCGGGTGCTGAGTTAGCCTTCGCCTTCCAGTCATTATCAAGACTATACTTAGCCTTACCGTCAGGATAAGCCTCAAGGAAAGCCGGATTATAGATGACGCGTCCAAAGCCCTCATTCCGATAAGAGCCTACATAGCGCGAAACAAAAGCCTCAGGCAGCTTATCCTTACTATCAAACTTCACCACAAACACGCTTCCCTTCTCGATACCGCAACGGTCGGTATCGAAACACTGGCGTTTGAAGTTCCACGGAGCGTAACAGAAAGTACGTATCTCTGACTCCGCCCATACTATCTCACCACCGTCAAGACCGAGCTGTGCAGCAGTAGGACTGAATGTCGGCATACCGTTCTCATCAAGAAATATCAGACGCCCGTCGGCATACACAGTGACTTTT
>CAYNUE010000113.1:5992-9813 GCA_964400325.1 uncultured Sangeribacter sp.
CCAAACTCAAACTTCTCTATATTCACAAGGCCATACTGAGCAGTGCGCGAACGTCCTATCCTCTTGTTGCCAACCAATGCCTTCTCTATTTTCTCAGCCAACGAGTCAGCATCTACCTCAACTGAGAAATAAAACACCAAACCCTTGCGCAGTGACTGATAACCATACATCTGCTCGTCTTTCGAACGGCGCACATTTCTGTCGTAAGCTGACTTAACTGCAAAATCTGTCTTGGTCTCGACAAGTTTAGCCTTTTCTTTAGAGAAGTCATAGAAACCGTTACGACACTGTTTGAGCTGCAACGGTTTTACGTCTACATCAGCCAGTATCAGATAGCGTATGTATAAATCCTTCTCAGGATTACTCAGCTTCGGATAAAACATCTCTGCAGGCACTTTGAGCCCACGGAAATCGTCTAACGACGGATTAGCATCACCGAATCGTACCTTTCCACTGTGAAATAATGTCAGCGCCTCTTTAGCATCTAATTTAGAATACAAGGCACCTGCCACAATACCTAAAAAATTACTGCCGGGTATAAAGTCGAGTGTTTCGTTAGGACCGGTCGTTGCCGACTTCCTGTTTAGAATCACATCTGACAGCAGAGTGCATTTAAATTTCAGAACCTTCATTTTTAGTCGATGTTTAAGGATTAGTTGGTTGACGAAATAGAAAACGAGCAACGGCCCAGTCCTCGGTTACGATTTTGTCCCAGACGCTTTATATAGTGTAATGCCTCTTTCATCAATTCGATAAAATCCTTGTTCTCCGGCACATCAAGTATGCGTCCTTCAAGTGTACACGGCACCACAACCTCTATTCTGCGCAGGCTGTTTGTTTTGGCAACCCCATCAGCCTCAATCGCAGTACTCGAAAGTCTACGATACATAAAAGCCTGAAGGTTATCGGCTATTATAGCTTCGCGTTCATCATCTGCAAGGTTAGCATTTGTAAAGAATGCCCTACCCTTTATCATCTCTCCACGCTCACCATTAAAGAAACCAAAAGTCTCCTTAAATAGCGCATACATTTTCTCTTTGGTAGTCTTATTATCCTCACCTCCATTCTCATCATTCTTTTCTTCAAATGACTTGAACGACAACAAATCCTCCATAGCCTCGCGTACAAGACCTTTGATGGTTTTTCCTGGAATAAAAGGTAGTCCTTCTGCATCCTTGATAACAAGTGCATCGACATCAGCACCGGCCGACAAACCGGAGCCACAATGCCAATCAGAGAAAAATTCTATCTTATAGTGTATATCCATCGCGTTATCTTATCTTTTACATTGATAATTGAAAACTTCCACTGGTCGGCAAAAGCTTCCGTGCGTTAGCCTTTATCTCGGCTATTTAGTTCTCTGAGTGTTGATAGTATGAAGAGCCAACAAGTCATAGACAGGATAAAAACTTACCTTTACATCCTCATCTCGTACCTTACGGGTTTCCTTACGTAGGTCTTCTTTAGTCACTTCTTCAATATATTCTTTCATCTGGTTCATTGACTTCACCCTCTCCAGTTTCTGACGAGCCATAGCCTCATCGTCATAGAGCAGTGTCATCCAGTTCCTCAGATGTGATTTTACGGTATTGCCTATTTCACCTTCAAGCTCTGCTGTCCGCTTCTTTAGCTCTTCAATAGTCCAGCGTGTTACGTCCGGCTTATCTACCTCCTTCAGATAGTAGGGTCCAAATTCAAACCATATATTACTCTGTGGCCTAAGTTCACGTGCAGACACCTCTTCAAAATTAGATATAAAGCTATCCTGCACTTTATGGAACATCAAACAAGAAGCAGGTAGATTGCCATTTTCAGCATCATAGAGCTTCTTAGTGTCTTTCTTAGCCCTGTCACATAAAGACTCAGCCAACTTATAACCATAATGAAATGGGAATGACGACTTGACAAATGCTATTCCGGCACATGCAGTAAGATAATCCTCACCACCTTTAAACACTGATTTTAAGGTATTACCTAACCGTGACTCCGTTTCTTCCTCAAAATATTTCATAAATGCCTCGGTAAATGGTACTGCCAAATCAGCACGACATATAACCGTAAGGTCATCACCACCAAGCACAATAGGACGCATCGGTATCTTACCTTCTCCAATAGTTCCTACTACTTTTTCGAATGCCTTTCGAGCAGCTTCAGTAGTAGCTTCATTCAGTCTGCGTGAAAACTTTTTGAACTGCTCTTGAGACGTACCAATCTGCTGCACGACTCTACCTAAGCCATTACCATCGGCATGTATGATAGCTATCCAGTCATTGCCCGAAGTCAAATCCTGCATCTCAGATGCCAGACTCTCACTATTTACAGTCTCACCAAAGATTTTCTGACCTAATACAAGTGAAGTTCTTTTCTGGCCTTTGCTGTTATACAGTTTCCGATAAGTACCGGCATCTACATATTCCTCTGCTTTGTCAGGAGACTTCTTATCTATATAAGCGACCGGCAAGCTGGTTTGACGACTACGCCTTATACCCATCAGACCAATGTTCAGCTCACGCATCGGTTTGTTACGCTGCACACGAAGATTTTGCTCCAACTTTTGCACTGCCTTAGCAAATCCTCCCTCCTTATATTTCACCACACTCTGGCTTATGGTGATACCGGGAGCAAATTCCATCACAGTCTTTGGAAAGCAACTCACTACACGCTCACACTCTGCCTCATCCGTAAAGATATACTTTATATTACCAGCAGCGTTCAGTATAGCATTATTATCATCATCCTTTTCCAATTTCTCTAAAGGATTTGCACTGTCAGGGTATAAGGTACGGGCAAACAACTCGGTGCAAATCTTCTCTACGAGTTCACTCGCACCTACTATCTCCCGCAACTTGTTAGTCTGGAAGATGAAGCCCTGTATACCCTGTACAGCGGCTCCATACAGATATAGGTCTTTTTCAGCCATTATAAATTATGTTATTATTGTAATTTTACTTATATGTTATCGTCCCATGATTCAAACTTGACGATTTGCCAAGTCCTAACCATTGTGGCAGCCTGACATTAGTTCTGAACGATGCCCTGAAATTCATAAGGTCAACGCCCTTATAAGTAGCCGGACCATCAAAATCAAGACTATCAATTCTGCATACCACTCTGGCGTCAAAATATATCCCCAATCCCTTTGCCATCGACAGGATATTACCCGTCAGTATCTTTTCAAGCAGCGCAATCTGATTTATCATCCCATCGGCCTGAATAAACTGCTCATAATTGCGGCTGTTAAGAGGCAACCAATTATCAATATGATATTTATGTAATTCGTCAGTCAAAGCAATATCACAGTTGTCTTCCTCTATATCATCTATATGGAGCACCACATCCTTATACCCAAACTGGCAGAATACACATTCTTGACCATAAAACATACGCAGCAATGCCTCACCGCCCTCGTTGATTCCTATAATCGAAGCATGACCATCTATAATTTTATACTGTATCTTAGGATAGGAATAACGATAGCCTGTCGCCCCCTGATGATTATGAAACAATTCGTTATCGCCCGACAACCGTATCATCACCCCACGGAAACGTGACAAATCCCGTGGCGCAATCTCCTCTTCAAACGATATTTTAACTAAACGTATAAGCGACATCCTAAAGACACTTAAATGATATTAGATTAGTAATTACAAACTCAGCCTTTACCCGATTATAGACCCAGCCTTTACTCGATTATAGACCCAGCCTTTACTCGATTATAGACCCAGCCTTTATCCAATATAGACCCAACCTTTATCCAATATAGACTCAGCCTTTACTCGATTATAGACTCATATAGACTCAAACAGCTATTGCAACTACAC
>CAYNUE010000114.1:0-9521 GCA_964400325.1 uncultured Sangeribacter sp.
TGGAAAATGCCAGAAACTTCAAATTATTAGGTGTTGACCCTGCCATAATTGCTAAAGCTACCGGGTTGTCAATTGAGGAAATCGAAAGACTGTAAATGGTCGAATATAATTCTGAAATTGGCATTGTGTAAAATCCTATATCTAATATATTTCGATCATAAAAATATATGGCAAAAAAGAAAGAAGATTTTTTGAAAACTATCTGTTTGGCTCTCTATCCAGTAGGGTCGCATAATAAACCTGATAAGGCAATGTTTCTTCAATCAGAGTTCTATGAAGAAATATATCGGGTTTACAAATCTCTTGGTGGACTCTTAGATGAGCCACCTTTCAATGTCGGGGATTGGGATATAAATTTGGAGAAAGTTATCATTGAATGTGACGAAGAGAATCATTTTAATAGATACCGCCTCAAGACTTTGGAGTCTCCTATATATAATAGTGACATTAATTTTAATATCCAAAAGTATAAAAAGTACTGTAAAGGATATGAGAAAAAATGTCGTACAGATGGTCAATATGGAAGTTCACCTTCATCACAAAAGCAATTCGGAGAATGTGAGCTGGATAAAGACATGACTGCCTCAGATTATTCTAGATGGAAACAACGTGCTTTCTACGATTATTTAAGAGATGTGTACTCTAAGATAACGGGCATACCGGTTATCAGAATATCTATTTATGACGATTTTAAGTATAATGCGGTACGTCAGCTTTTGGATGAAGCTAATACTGCAAAAATAAGAGACCTGGTAAGAAGTAGAGTTGAAGAAGCTTTAAAGTAATAAGCAATAAATATCTTATCAAGTAGGGTTCTGTAAAACTAAGCGGGCTACAACAAATTCAAATTTGTTGTAGCCCGCTTAGTTTTACAGTGCTGAATACTGATATTATATATTCAATTTAGTTATTCAACAATTATAAATTTTATAGGGCAAGCATCTTGATAGTTGTTCGCAGTATAGGCATTGAAATCGAAATTAAAATAGTTTAAGTCCCAACCCAAGCACCCGCCTCCGAATAAGGTAGTACCATGAACATTTTGCTTGTATACATCAGTCCAATAAATATTACCGGATGTAATCGGGAGATTGTAAGGAATTGGACGATAAAGATTATTGTTATCACCTCCGTTGGCATCCAAGGAAAGAGGCTCGTAGACATCTGCATATCGTAATACTCCTTGATAAGAGGCATTTTGAATATTGAACATTGTTCGTCGACCAGTTCCGTATTTTCCAACTGGAAAAAAAATCTGATCACCGCTCTCTTTGTTATACGCAATTATTCCTCGCATACCTCTTGGATCTGTAAATTCTCCTGTATTATCAGGGTCAATGAGACCATATGCATTTTCAGATGTTGTCGCAGGTTCACTTGCCGCACTTCCATAAACAACCCCATAACCAAATTCTGCTTCTTTTGTTAAAGCATCCCAATCTTCATAGGTAGGTACTTTATAAGTTCTTCCATCAGCATAAAAAGTACCTAAGGAACGAGACCGATTAGCCTCTAGCGCCACATCGTTCCTATAAGAAATTTGGCTCCAGGTCTGAGAAGGAGTTCTATCATTAGCCACTAAGAACGATCTACCGTTGGGTGGTAAAAACGGGGCTAATTCGGGTAGCTGATTATTCTTTACTAAAATACCCTTACTTTGCATTCCTCGTCTAAACATGGAGCCTAGCATAAGTGGATTTTTCGTAAGAACAGCATTGTATTCGTCATTATACCCGTCGTTATTTCCTCTTATCCAGGTAGCTTTATATAAAGAGAATGAACTCCAGAGTCTTCCTCCCATTCTTATCGGTGCACTATAGCCTTTGCGAATCAATATCTTGTGGAGACATTGATTTCCATGATACAGTACTTTTACAATTGCACATTCTGATTCATCCTCACCTACAGAAGCACCGAAGTTAATCGCAAAATTAATTGTAGAACCGGTATAACCATGTATGACTCCATTTTCAATATAGCCATTGGTTTGACCATTGGGACTTAATGAAAATCCAGCTGCATTTGTTGAACCATCAATATATGCCATCCATTCACCTTCGGAAGTAAATGGTTGAAAATTGGACATGCCATTTGCATTTTCCGCTTCAAGGAGGGTAACATTGAAGACATCATTACGGTTATAATCACGCCATACCCCTTTAGGATTGACAAGACGCTTGACCTGAAGTACAGTTACTTCCTTTTCGATTTTCACATTGCCTGCAAAGGTAGCGGTAATATGTAAGGTAGCTTTTCTTTCATATCCCTCATATGGATTGTTCCCGGAGAAGCCGGAACCGGTAATAAGTGTTTTTGCTCTTGTCCAAACTGGAAGAAGTAGAGTTTTCTGATTAGGGATGGCTTTTCCTAAATCGTCTGTTACTTCTTTGACTTCATAATCATCATCATCGGTAGATGTAGGTGACGTTTCATGATGTGAACCAATAGTCAAATCGGCGCTCTTGAATGAACGCTCTCCTTCCTTATTATCTTCGTAGTAAGCTTTTAATGCATTATTTGCTGCAGGTTGATCACTAAATTCATAATTATCTACTGTTGTAGTATCTCTATCCGGAAGGTGAAGACACAGAAAACCAAAATATGTCACTTGCTTTCCATTCACCATGTAAGGACTTTGTTCGAAGGCGTCGTAGTTCCATTTAAATTCATATGTTGAATTTGGCTGTTCAGAAGTTGTGGCATTTGGTACCTGATAAGCATTTCTACTGTTGGGATCATAAGGAGCCCAGTTATTTTCTGTTATTTCTACTTGAAGGTCTGTGCAGGCTCCAAGGATTCGGATTGGGAGCTCACTTTTTTGATGGTACAGGTAGGATACACGGAACACTGGAGGCACTTCGATACCAGGGGAGGGGAGTTCATAGTCTATGTGCCAGTCTGGATCATTTGCCCAACCATTGAAACCAAGTGTAACCTTAAAATGATAATTACGCTGGGCATCGTAGTTATCGATGGCATCCTTACCCAACATAAAACGATACTTTATTGACCCCTCGCCAACTCTTTCGGGATTATCAGAGATATAATATGCCTCAACCTCGATATAAGTACCGAGAGGTACACGGTCTTTATAATCCTTGTCGTTCTGCTCATCACGAATGGGTACACCGACACTATCCGTTTGACCAGAATGATGCTGCTGTTTATCGTAGCGTGGATTCCCTTTGTATTCAGCTTTATTCTGATTATTCTCATAAAAGAATAAGGATGGCTGATCCGTATCGTGTGCATCAGCCGGGACAGCTGAACGGATGCTGTTATCTAATACAAACCCATCTGTCTTACCATCACCTGTGTGTACATTAGCATTTGTGATTATGCCGTCACGGTTATATTCAAACCGGGTATTTGGCTCTGCAAAAGACTTCTGTGTATAATCAGGCTTCGCAAACCCCGATTTAATATAATTATATAGGTCTTCAGCTTTGGTTGGTGTATTTACAGCACCAAGATAACAAGTTTTAGGAATGTCACGTATTGTGACATTTCGGATATATATGGTTACACCTTGCTTAAGTCCACTCGGATCAAAAGCTACTGTCACCTTGGAGGCGGCTCTTTTCAGCCACGCATGAATTTTCATGTCGGCGCTTCTGAAATTTAGAATTGGGGCATCAAAGCCTGTTGATTCCATACTAGTTGCCGGAGTGAAATATCCGAACATCTGATTATTAGATGGAATATCCCAGGTTTTCCAGTTTAATGATATGGTTTTTAAACCATCCTCCGTCTTAATTTTTTCGTCATACTCCGAAAGATCACCCATATTGGCAACTGCATATATCTTGTATTGACCGAATGGAAGTCCCGGCAGCGAGAATGTTGCTTTCGCTGTCGTAGTTTCATCTGCATGGGCTTCATTCCCATCATCAAGATAATCTTTTTCTGGATTTACTGTATATTTTTCTGAAGTGTAGTTGAGAAGTTGATTCCGAGTATATTTTTGAATCAGCTTTCCGTCTGGTGAGTAGACTAATACACATAATGAATTTATATCTTTTATAGAATCTCCCGGGGTACGTGTAGTCCCGATATTTAGAGCTGTGGCGGGAGTGAAAGTGACTGTGGCAGTAAGTACACCTTCACCTTCCGGAAAATCTACATTAAAGATAGGAAAATCATCGTCACAAGAAGTGGCAATGAATATTAAGAATAAAAATAAAATATGTATTGACTTTAAAATAAACTGTTTCATGATGATTTATTTTAGTCTGCTTCAATTAAAGTGGCTTAATGGTTACTTTACAAGTTGCAGTCTCACCATTTTGAGAATAAACGTTGATTAAGACAGGCTCATCCTTCCCTGTTTCCTCATTAATTGTTGATTCAAGAGCCTCTAACTTTACTGATTTACCAGCTTGCAATACTAAGGTTTGTCCATTTACGGTCGGAACATCTTGTTCCGCAGGAGAAATTCTAACTTTAGAGGAATCTGATGTAGTCCATATCAGATTTTTATTCTCCATATCAACCGGAAGATCGAAATACGGTGTAAGCGTAGCTATATCGCCGACATTGAGCTGAAGAGAAGTGGTATTCAATCTCCCTTCGTTTACCTGATTTTCGAATCCAAAAGTGGGATTCAGATAAACTCCGGTGTAGGGGAATACTGTCGCTTCGCAATACATGTCATGCAGAGAGAAGATAAGGCGTATTTTGACGATAGTGTTTCGGGGAAGAGCCTTTAGGTTGGGGAGATTTTTTCTATTAAATGTAATTTCCAGAGAGTTGCTATCAGGTCCTATGAACTCAGCTGTCACGTTAATAGTATAAATCTCCTCTAAGGTGGATGTAGCGGTATAATTTTGGCTTTCGCAGAAGTATATAGCAGGATTATACTCTTTATACAATCCTGATGGGGTAGCTTCAGTATTGGCAGGAAATCCAAAATTGACAGGTAAGAAGTCATATTTCCTTGTCTGATTGTCAGCCATGCCCGGGGTCTTGAAGCTTAAAATTTCTCGTGCAGAAGCGTCTTTATCATCCTTTGCGGGATAATACACAGTCTCACAAGGGAACAAGTATTCCTTTTGAGATAAGTTACCAAACTCGATTTTCTTAATTCTGATCTTATAGTCATAGTAAGCTAAGGCTGGGGCGTCAATTTCAAATTGGAATTTGACGAGAGTGCGGGTGATGAACATCTTCTCGGTCTGGACTCTATGGGATGCACCTTTTGTGATGTCAAACTTGACGTCGACATCGAAGAACTCGGTCATGGGGATGAACATCTTACTATCGGAGTTCTCATTATCTAATATGGGTACAGCATTTCCAGAGACCGGCCAATTGTTGTCAAGAAGCCACAGGGGAGCACCGGTGCCGTTGGAGCCGGATGGGTCTATTTTTTCGCCGGGAATGAAATGAGATATCTTATCACGAAGTTCTTTCGGTTCAATGGCTGCCTCATTTGCAATGAGGTATATCCTTTTTTTCTCAATACGGATATTGGGATTTGTGGGATCAGGTATTCCTTGAGATGTAGAGACTTTGAACATGAGTTCCTTGAAGTGTTCCACAGCTTCCATTGAGGGTAGGGATTCCATGAAATTGTGCTCTATCGTGTTGTCGGGACGCGCGATGATGACACGGAGAGTGTTAATTTTCTCGTAGACCCACATTGGATCCTGTATGGGTACCTGCTCACCCTCTTGGCCGATAAAATAATTTTCGTCTTCTCCGGCGCGTGTGGCGGTGGCACCCATGCCGGCGGCGTCGCTGACACTGACCTGCAGGCATAGGTTCACCTCCATATCTCCGACCTCGGTCCAAGGATCCGGGTCAGGATCGGAAGCTCCCCCACAACTCGCCAGGCCGAGGAGCAGGGGGATTAGGATTAACAATTTAACTACTCTTATCATACCCCAATATCATTAATTCTGACAACCCAGTCGTTGATTACGATAGTAGTGCTAATCCAACGTAAGTTTGCGTCGAGGAAAAAGAGCATGCTCCAGCGGCTCTCACGATCGAGGAACTCCTGGGAGGTCATACTCTGATACTGCATGCTCTTCAGGAGCAGCAGATAGTTGTTGAGAGGTATATCGATAGTTTTTCTACCTGTCTCCAAATGGGTGATGACAAGACGGGGTGAGAATCCGGTCACGAGACGTGGGAAGCTCAGCTCTGCCCACGCTACACTTGCGGGACTACCATCGGGCAAGTCGCCCGGCACGGCATTTCCACGTGTCCATGGCCAATAAGTGACTGAGGGAGCTGGAAGAAGGTTATTCTCCCAGTTGAATAGGGTATTATTGTCGGTGATGATATACTCGAAATCAGAATTGTCGATGGGTTCTCCTGTGGTCTGCTGAAGAAGGACACGAAGGTTATTGGTATCTTTCATCATATCCACAGTCACGTCGCAATAGTCGAGTGCATCCTTGTCCACCTCGGTGTCGATTCTACCGTAAAAGAGTGGGTGGAGCTGTGTGCCAACGGGGGAGGTGAGGCATCCGGGATTCAGGTGGACACCGACATTAGTGAGTAGGCTTGTCTCAGGATCGCCAGTGAAACTGAAAGAGGATTCGGGACAATTCATGCCACCATAAGCAAGTATGGTATATTTACCCGGGGCGAGGTCAATAGTCATACGCCAATTCTCATCAGAGAGCTGTGAAGGGGTAGCATCCTTACGGGAAGCAATCCACCTTCCCTCCTCATCAAAGAAGTAAACGCTCAGACAGTCAACCTGAGACATAAATGCGTTGGCGAACTCCATATTGTAATCATATACGAATCTAATTCTCAAACCTTGTGGACAAGGATCAAGATCTTCGTAGATTTTCTCACACGAAGGGAGGGTTGCAAGGCTAATTGTAGCCAAGGCCGAAAGGCATGCCCCTCTCAGAAATCCGGAGATGATGCGGTTGGTCATTTTCGATAAATCGTTTTTTGTTAGTAACCGGGAAGTCGTCACCGGCTTCCCGGCTTTATCTTAGCAGGTTGACAGCAGCTTCAGTGTCGCAACACCGAGAGGAGGTGGAACCTATGCAGCCTCTAAAATGGAGACGAAGTGTTTAGAACTTGATGTCATTGACGCGAACTACCCAAGGAAGCACATTGACTTCCACTGTGATGTATACATCGTCAATTTCGTCATCGGTATCGGGAGTTGGCTTATTGGGATCATTTTCGGTGAAACGTGGATGTCCAAGGTCTTTGATCTCCGTTACAGCAAGCTTGTAAACGTTGTTACGAACTACAGCGAACTCCATAGGTCCCATAATACCGTTCAGACCGTTATCGTTATGGCGGTTCCAATAGTAATAGTAGCAATAGTAACCATATTCGTCATTACCATCGTAGCTGGTCTGATAAAGAGTAATCTTGGCTTTTACAGCAGCTGCCTTAAACTCACTTAATAACGGACTCACGTCTTGGGTAGGACGTCCTGCATCATTCCAGAGTTGCCATTTATAGTTTGGTGATTCGATATCCCAAGCCGGCTGCTCTTTACCGTCTGCTCCAAGTACGGGTTTCCCTTCAGCATCTTTAACTACTAAAGGATCCATAACAGTCACAGGTTTAATACTATCTTTCGGAGTAAAAGTATAACTACCACAACTACCGGTACCATATACCGCATGGAATAGTGGAGCACTTCTGTTTATATCAAGTCTCCAATAGCCTCCTGCTGTAGTATTGTCAGCTTCCCACACTGGGGTGATGGCTGAGGCTTTAGCTGCTTTCTGAACATTTTGCCAGGTAGCATATACACCGCCAACATTGTTTTTGACAGATTTGAATTTGTAAAGGATTGGATCCTTCGTAATATCACCGGTAAGTGCATGCTTACCATCAATAATATCGTTATTGATAATATGAGCCAACTCGACAACATTCGGGTCATCACTATTTAATGCCTCTTCAGTGGCAATCATCTTCCCTTTGAAAATCACACCGGTTGATTGACCATTTTTTTGATTCTCAATTCCCGGAATGGTATTCTCTGTTACGTAACGCCAAATATGATACTCTTTGTTACCAAAATCGTCAGAAGTGCCTTTAATTACATCATCAGTTACTGAAGTGAACCAATCCGTAATTGTAGGATTATCAATTTCACCCTCTTGATCAAAGAAAGGATAATCGAAGTAATTCGAAAAATCCTTGAGAATAGGCGCGTTCATAAGATCGGCTAAAGGATTCACCACATAATTACCATCCAAATTTTGAACTAATCCTCCTTCTGTAGATGTAAACCAAGGCTTTTCAGGACCACAAATTTCGAACCCTGGTCCAGTGGGTAAACCATTATCTGATACACGACGCAAGTAGTAGTACGACTTGTTCATGTTCGTGAGGCTCATTTTATTGAGCTTGATATTTACATAGCAATGAACAGAATCGTCAGACCAAACTACCTGATAAAGATTAGTTTGATCGCCTTTGCCATCAAAAGCAGGAGAACCGTCTTTAAAGTCGAAACGAGCGGCAGTACGTTCTACATTGATTGCACCACGACTATTATTTCCACTATTGTCACACCCTTCTACACCGGGATTTTCTCCTGAGAGGTTGAAAGGATTATTTTCTTCTGTAAAGGTGTCCCAAGCTGCCAAAGTTTTTGGAAGGGAACGAACAGCCATGGAGTTATTAGACATTAGGAAGTTGTTGTTATTCCAAATTACTTCCGGATTAGCATCTTTAGCGTTATACTCACCCATAGCATTAATCCATCCATTTCCCTTTGGATTAGCAATTTCCTGATCCTCAAATAACTGACGAAGAGCAAGAGTAGGGTTACAGAATACGAATACGTTTACATTCTGTTCTTCAAGGGGTTTGTTAAGGTCATTCCCATAGTATGCGGCTAACTGGCTCTTGGAGAACTTTGCCTTACTGTTGTACTGAGTACCTGTAGTGTTAGGGGTAATATCGGCTGCCGGAATCTCGCCCCAAGCGATAAAAGTATTATCAGTAGCGTTTGCCAAAACGAGGTAAACGGTGTTTACGTTGTTCTCATAATCTTTACCAACTTCAGTGCCACTGCTGCTGGAATCATAACCATCGGTGTAGCTTCGTGTACCTCCACCGGTTGGCATTTTGATGTTGACGCTCATGTAAACGCCGTCGCCATCTTCTTCCGAAATGTTGGGAGTCTTACCTCCTTCCGGATTGATGACATCGTTGCTACAGGCGACAAATAGGCCGGCTGCTAAAGCCCCTAAAAGCCATTTGCTGTAATGTTTCATAATAAAAGGATTGCTATTGTTATTTATAATTTTTTGTTTGTTTCTCTATTCTGAATCGTTAGTTTGGAGTTGCCATGGAAGGTTGCCTATTTCCCCGTTGGAGAAATTTTGTTTTTCCGTTTGAGGCAATCTTGCGCCACCTATTCCTCTACTTCGGTAGGGGTGCCGGGGTCTTCGACGCTGAGGGGGCGGATATGGCCTTCCAATTGACGGGTCTCGGCTTCGTCTACTAATTTGAGGGCGTCTTTGGTACCTTCAAATCCGGCTTCCCGTGCTTCTTCAAAGAGCTGACGTGCCTTTGCG
>CAYNUE010000115.1:0-9499 GCA_964400325.1 uncultured Sangeribacter sp.
CTCGGCTATAATGTATATAGGACTTAATTATTTATTAACCTATATTTTAAAATTAACCTAAAAATTGTCAATTTTAACTTTTAAACATTTTTTTACCTTCTTTGTTAAAATAGATAAAGACAAAAGTCTGAAATAAATTTAAATTCTACAAACTATAAATTTTTAAGATATATCGTCCTAAAAATTTATATTTATTTACTTCGGTTAGTTACTTGTAATGAAAAAATCGATTATATGGTTATTGACAATTGTAATGTCAATTACTTTCGGTGCATTATTATATTTTCAGATTATGTATCTTGAGAATATGGTAAAGATGCGTGAAGAACAATTTTCAGAGAATGTTATGCGCTCACTATATGCAACTGCCAGCTATTTGGAAAAACGTGAGGCCTTACATTTTCTTGAAAAAGATGTCAATATCATTGAATCTACATTTTATGATACTTATCGTGATGGCGAAGACAACTTCTCTTTCGAGAAAACTATTAATGAAAGCCATTCTGATGGCCTCCTACGTGCAGACCAACCTCAGCCCCTAAGTACACGCTATCGTAATATGCAAGAAATAATACGTAGTCAGTATCTTTATCAAAAAGGACTAATTAATGAAGTAATTCTGAGTATTTTACAAGAATCCTCAAGTCGCCCCGTATTAGAACGAGCAGACTCGACCATCATACGCCAATATCTCTCAGCCGAATTGACCAATAATGGACTCTCTGTACCATACGTATTTGCAATAGAAGATACAAAAGGAGCAATATTATATGCTACTGATGGTTTTAACCCTCAAGTACAAAAAGGTAAATACACAGTCTCCCTGTTCTCCCATACAGCTAATCCCTATCAACTTCAGATTGAATTCCCTACTAAAAATAATTATATTTTCTCCTCAGTACGTTTCATAATTCCTACATTAGCTCTCACACTCATATTACTTATAATATTTCTTTATACTATTCTTCTCGCTTTTCGTCAGAAAAAGTTATCTGAGATGAAAACTGATTTTATAAATAATATGACTCATGAACTGAAGACACCAATATCTACTATCTCTTTAGCTGGTCAGATGCTAAGCGATGATTCAGTTCGTAAATCACCTACCACTTTAAAACATCTCTCTCAAGTCATTACAGACGAATCAAAACGTTTACGTTTTCAAGTAGAGAAGGTATTGCAAATGTCAGTTTTTGATAATCAAGGTAATGCTTTAAAATTCACAGTATTGGATGCCAATACTGTAATCCAATCAGTAGTACATACTTTTAAAATAAAAGTTGAGAAATTCGGAGGGACTATCACAACTAATCTTAATGCTCAAAACGCTTTAGTCCGAGTAGATGAAATGCACTTTACAAATGTTATCTTCAACCTACTCGATAACGCCGTAAAATACATGCGTGAAGATACTGCTCCCATGCTTGTAATTTCAACAGCTGATATTGATGCATCAAAATTAGAAATCAGAATTAGAGACAATGGTATAGGTATAAAGAAAGATGACTTAAAACGTATTTTCGATAAATTTTACCGTGTTTCAACAGGCAATAGACATGATGTCAAAGGATTTGGACTCGGTCTGGCCTATGTAAAGAAAATGGTAATACTATTTAAAGGTAACATACAGGTTGAGAGTGAAATAGGTAAAGGCTCCACTTTTATAATACATCTTCCTTTATATAAGTCTGATTTTGACTCAACCGATAGGTCCTAAGAGCCGTTATAATTATAACAGAATTTATGTATTGTAAAAATTAATAAAAAAATATAATATGGATGATAAAGTAAAAATCCTTTTATGCGAAGATGATGAAAATCTTGGTATGCTTCTTCGGGAATTTTTGCAAGCTAAAGGCTTCAACGCAGATTTGTTTTCTGATGGAGACAAGGGATATAAAGCTTTTCTAAAAGGCAAATATGATTTATGTGTACTCGATGTCATGATGCCTAAAAAAGATGGTTTTACTTTAGCACAGGAAATCAGAAATGTAAACTCTGAAGTTCCTATAGTGTTCCTGACAGCTAAAGCTCTTAAAGAAGACGTTCTTGAAGGATTCAAACTCGGTGCTGATGATTACATCACAAAACCCTTCTCTATGGAAGAGCTGGTATTTCGTATTGGGGCAATTTTACGTCGTGTCAAGGGTAAAAAGGAGAAAGAAATTACACTTTATAAGATTGGAAAATATACTTTCGATACCCAAAAGCAAGTACTCATAGCCGATGACAAGACTCAGAAACTTACTACTAAAGAATCAGAGTTGTTAGCACTGCTCTGCTCCCATATTAATGAAATATTGGAACGTAATTTTGCTCTAAAATCTATATGGATTGACGACAACTACTTCAATGCTCGTAGTATGGATGTATACATTACTAAACTCCGTAAACTCCTCCGTGATGATCCCTCTATAGAAATTATCAACATTCATGGCAAAGGTTATAAACTTATTGCTCCTACACAAGATCCAGAAGCTTAAGTAAAATATAGAGTCACCTATGCTGTCCGGTAATACCGGACAGCATTTTTTATTTCAGTATTCTTTAATTTATCAAAATATTTTTATACTTTTGACTTCTATATGACATACCTGTCTGACTTAAGTAACTCTTAGAAATTAAGAACATATAAAACACTGTTATTTTTAAGATACTTCAGACGTGAAACGCAGGAGAATATTAAGTTATTCGACTGTCTGATAAGGCTAAAGTATCTAAAAACAATAAGTTGTATATCTTAAAAATACATATACCGTTTAATTTCTAAAAGTTACTTAATAAATTATTAACAGACAGTTAACTCTTTACTAAATGGCGAATAATATTAGACTTTTAGCTGAATGGGAGCCACAAGCTGCTATATTGTTAGCTCTTCCCCATCCCTCAACTGATTGGAATGAGGTGCTGGAACAGGCTTATGACCAATACAAAAGGCTTCTTGAAGCTCTATTAAAGTACGATTATAATGTCATCTTGCTTAAATCTGAACAAGAAGATATTACTGATTGGCTCAATACGTTATCATGTAAGCGAGACAAATTATTTCAAGTTAACACTACATATAATGATACATGGACAAGAGACTACGGGCCAATTACCATAATAAAACATGGAGAATTACGTGCTCTTGACTTCGGATTTAATGGCTGGGGACTTAAATTTGCCGCAGATAAGGATAACCTTGTGAATCTTAAACTGGCAAAAAAAGGTATAATATCTCCGACTCTATATAGAAATAATAGAGACTTTGAGCTTGAGGGTGGCTCAATCGAAACAGATGGTAAGGGAACTCTTCTTACTACAAGTAAATGTTTATGTTCTCCTAATAGAAATGGAGGGAAAACCAAACAAGAGCTAACAGATATATTATGCAGACGTTTAGGTGTGTCCCACATACTTTGGCTTGATTATGGTGCATTAGCTGGCGATGATACGGATTCCCATATTGATACATTGGCCCGTATGGCACCTGATGACACTATACTTTTCGTGGGATGTCAGAATATGGAAGACAGCCATTTTGAAGAACTGCTTAAGATGAAAGCTCAGTTAACCATGTTCCGTACCCCTGAAGGAAGGCCTTATAATCTTATCGAGCTTCCTCTCCCTGATCCGATTTACGATACGCAAGGTCAACGCTTACCAGCTACCTATGCAAATTATCTTATTACGAACCGACATATTTTTATGCCTACTTATGGCCAACCAAAGAATGACTTATTAGCAGCACAGACAATTAAGATAGCTTTCCCCAATCATCATATCGTAGGAGTAGACTGTACCACTTTGATTTTGCAACATGGTTCGCTACATTGCGCTACCATGCAACTTTATCCAGGTGAAACTTTTATATGACAATTGTTTTTCTCATGAAAATCACTATTGTCATAGTTTATGCGAGTAAATCCAATTTAATTCTACAATAAATCATTTTATTATATGGAGCTAAAAGGCATATCTCCTCAAAAACTATCAAACAGGCAAATCGTAGTTGGCATCGTACAACACTTCTTCAGTGAAGACATAGATTCTAACCGTGCTCGTAATCTTTCAGCAATAGAAAATCTTGCAAGTGAAGGCGCACAACTTATTGTGCTTTCGGAACTACATGATTCACTTTATTTCTGCCAGACAGAGAATGTCGATAATTTCCAACTTGCCTGTGATTTACCTGGAGATTTTACTGATTTTTATGGTGAAGCTGCTGCTAAGAATAACGTTGTTATAGTCACCAGCACTTTTGAAAGACGTGCTCCAGGACTATATCATAATACTGCTGTCGTCTTTGAAGCTGACGGTGCAGTAGCTGGCATATTTAGAAAAATGCACATTCCAGATGACCCTGGCTTTTACGAAAAATTTTATTTTGCCCCTGGTGATATAGGATTTGAACCAATAGTTACTTCAGTGGGGACATTAGGAGTATTAGTATGCTGGGATCAGTGGTATCCTGAAGCAGCTCGTCTCATGACTCTGAAAGGGGCTGATATGCTAATCTATCCTACAGCAATAGGTTGGAATCCTGATGATGACCAGACAGAAAAAAAACGTCAACGCGACGCATGGATTACTATTCAACGTGCCCATGCAGTAGCAAATGGCATACCAGTAATCAGTGTTAACCGTTGTGGATTTGAAGAAGATCCATCTGGACAAACTTCAGGTATTGATTTCTGGGGATCAAGCTTCGTAGCAGGACCGCAAGGAGAAGTACTATTCATGGCGCCTGATAATTCTCCCACAGAAAGTGTAGTCGAAATAAATATGAAACGTTCAGAAGAAGTTAGACAATGGTGGCCTTTCTTAAGAGATCGTAGGATTGATGCTTATAGTCAATTGACTAAACGTTTTATTGATTAAACAATTTCAATTAATTCTCTGAATCTTTTTTACATGACTAATAATAGAAACTCCGAATTTCCTTATTCTGGACTCGTGATAAATGGATTTGTTATGTTAGGCATAATATTTATTATATTGCCTCTCATAGCTTTATTAAGCTTATACCTATTTTCTGATTTTACAATCGGAATAGTGATAGCAGTTATTATAGGTATACTATTTGTGATTTCACTCGGTGGCTTTTTTATTCAAGAGCCTAACGAGGCACGTGTGATGATTTTCTTCGGTTCCTACACTGGCACATGTCGCCAAGTTGGTTTTTATTGGGCTAATCCTTTTGTCACACGTAAAAAACTTTCCTTACGTATTCGAAACATGGATATTGAACCTATCAAGGTAAACGACAAGATAGGTAATCCTGTACTTATCGGTATGGTATTAGTATGGAAAATAAAAGACACTTATAAAGTTGTTTTTGACCTTGATTCTCAATCTCTCGGCGTAGGTTCTTCTATTAACGCTCGAGCTCTTGATACATTTGTAAGAATCCAAAGTGATGCTGCCTTACGTGAAGTGACAGGTCAATTTGCTTATGACCCTACAGACTATTCCGAACATGAGGCCCACGAACATCGTAATATAACTTTACGTGATGGTGGAGATATAATAAATGACCTCCTGGAGAAGAAAATTAATGAACGCTTGGAAATGGCAGGTATGGAGGTAGTAGAAGCCAGATTGAATTATTTAGCATACGCACCTGAAATTGCCGCTGTAATGTTAAGACGCCAACAAGCGGCCGCAATAATTTCTGCACGAGAGAAAATTGTTGAAGGTGCGGTATCAATGGTTGAAATGGCTCTACACGAACTTGAACAGCGGAATGTAGTAATTCTTACACAAGAAAATAAAGCGGCTTTAGTCAGTAACCTTATGGTAGTACTATGCGGAGATGAACCTGTAACTCCTATGCTTAATACTTCTCAATCATAAATACCGATTTTCATCACTTTAAGTATGGATAAAGAAATAGTAATTGACAATTTAACGATCCATTATGATGAAACGGGACCTAGCGAAGGTCCTGACGTAATATTAATGCATGGTTGGGGATGCAATACCTCAACTGTGCGTTCTATAGCTGCTACTTTAGAACCTTCTCTACATGTGTACAATATCGATTTGCCCGGTCATGGTAAAAGTCAAGAACCACCTTCTGTATGGGGAATAGAAGACTTCACACGTTTGATTGAAACATTCGTACAGAAACTCCATATTAAACAACCCATTTTGATTGGCCACTCGTTCGGAGGTCGTATTGCCATACTTATGGCATCACGTTCTGCTACTGGCAAAGTTGTACTGGTAGACGCAGCTGGTATTAAACCTAAAAGGTCTTTGAAATATTATCTTAAAGTATATTCTTTCAAAACAGAACGTAAGCTGGCTTCATTGTTACTACCAGCATCTGTAGCTGATAAACTCATAGAAAAGTGGCGTAATAAAAACGGGTCAGCTGACTACCAACAAGCTTCGCCCATTATGAGAGCAGTTATGAGTAAATGTGTTAACGAAGACCTGAAGCATGTTATGCCTAATATATCTGCTTCAACCTTACTTATCTGGGGAAGTAATGATACAGCAACACCATTAAAAGATGCTAAGACAATGGAATCCCTGATTCCTGATTCAGGATTAGTGGCTTTTGATGGATGTGGACACTATTCCTTCTTAGATAATCCTTACGGTTTCCGAAAGGTATTATGTGAGTTTCTTAAAAATGAAATGTCTCTTAAGAAAGTCTAAGTTATTTCCTGTAAGTAGCTCTTTCATTCAATATTTAATTTATGAATATCGTTCTCATAGCAATCTATGTTATAGCTGCCATCTACATGGTAATGAACTTTAAACATGACCTGCAGATGCTCCAGCAGAATAGCTATCGTCTAAAACGCTATTGGAAATGGCAATCCGAGAACTTAATGGATACCTGGAGGCTGATTGATGTAGCCCTTCTCCTATTGCTGTTTTCACGATTATTGAACAATGTGTTATCTTCTATACTGATCGCTCTGGTATTAGCATTCAAAACAATAATCATACTACGTAAGAAATATAAAAAACCTCTGGTATTTACACCGAGAATATGGCGTCTTTATAGTGTTACGGTTATATTAGCGTTAGCTATATTCTGCACAGTACTATTTTCCTGCGCGGGAAAGTCAGAAGTATTAGGCTTTTATTCACCTGTAGTAGTTACTCTTGGCACACTGCTATTAATTACTATTTTTTCATGGATACCTGTTATGATAGCTCTGTTACTTCTCAAACCTATCGAGAAATGTATCAACAACCACTATCGTAATGATGCTATCCGGATTCTGGAATCAATGCCAGATCTTAAGATAATAGGTATCACAGGCTCGTATGGAAAAACAAGTACTAAACATTATCTTCAAAAGATTTTATCTGAAAGCTACGATGTTCTTATTACTCCAGGCTCATATAATACTCCTCTTGGAGTCATCAGAACCATACGCGAAATGATGAAACCTTATAATGAAGTTTTTATATGTGAAATGGGAGCCAAACAAAAGGGAGACATCAAAGAGATATGTGATTTTGTACATCCCTCTATAGGAATAATCACTGCTGTAGGCCCTATGCACCTTGAAACTTTCGGTTCTTTAGAAAACGTACAAGCCACAAAATTTGAACTTATAGATTCTTTACCATCCGAAGGATTAGGAGTAATCAATAATGATTTTCCACTTTGTGCTTCAAGACAAGTAGATAATGTTAACGTAGTACGATATACCGTTAATAACCAACCAGACTGTCAATATGAAGCACACGATATTAAATATAGCCATGACGGAACAACTTTTACAATAAAAGGTCCAGACGGTTTACATATCCAGCTACAAACACAATTGGTAGGAGAAGGAAACATTGCTAACTTGTTAGGAGCAATAATAGTAGCTCTATACTTAAATGTGTCTCCAGAAAAAATCAAGTATGCTGTTTCTCAAATCAAGCAGGTGGAGCACAGACTTAATATAAAGCGTACACCTTCAGGTGTGATTATAATTGATGATGCATTTAATTCTAATCCTACTGGAGCACGTATGGCTATTGATGTTCTGAAAGATTTTACAGGTGGTAAACGTATAATAGTCACTCCAGGTATGATTGAGTTGGGAAGCGAGCAGTATAATCTCAATCGTGAGTTAGGAGAATATATATCAGGGAAAGTAGATGTAGTAATAGTTGTAGGAAAATATAATCGTGAAGCTATTGTTGAGGGCCTTAAAAAAGGCCATACAGAAGACACCCAAATTATTATTGTCGATACTTTCACCCAGGCTCAGGAAAAACTACACTCACTGTTATCTTCAGGTGACACAGTACTGTATGAGAACGATCTACCTGACACATTCAAATAATTTAGCACGCTTGTAATTGCTCTAATTTTATCTTCTATGCAAACGACAGACGTACATAAAACTACTCCGATACCACATATTTCAGTCTGGCAATACACAGAAAAGATATTCCATTATCTTTTACCCTTGGCTGTATCAGCCGGACTGATAATCTGGCTCTTTAAAAAAGTAGATTTTAAAGACATGATTGAAGTCTTAAAGAATGGAGTCAACTATTGGTGGATTATTCTTATGATGATGGTATTGACTCTTTCGCGTGCTATACGTGGTATCAGATGGGGTTATCAACTCCGAGCAGCCGGTGTACCGAATATGCCATCAATAGCTGAAATAATGTCTATATTTGGTGCATACGCGCTTAATCTTGTATTCTCGTGGGTTGGTGAAGCGTGGAGATGTGTATATGTGGCACGTCGACAACACACCTCTCTTTCAACAGTAGTAGGAACAGATATAGGTGACAGAGCTTCTGATGCCATTGTAGTGCTGATTCTCGTATTTGTATCTTTCTTTGTAGCACGACCTGCGCTTGATAAATTTCTTATGCATTATGCAATAGGAAAAGATTTATTTCATTTCTTTACTGATGTATGGCTTTGGTGCATCTTAGCTGTAATAGGCTTAGGCGTTTGGGCAATAGCTAAGTTCTTTTCTCATTGTAAATATGTTGAAAATATAGAGAAAGTTATAAAGCAGCTATGGAGCGGATTCAAGGTACTTTTTACCATGAATCATAAACTAACCTATTGGACGCTTACCTTCTGTATTTGGACATGCTATTTCTTAGAAACTTATCTTTGTTTTTTTGCATTTCCATTCTTACGACCACTATTTACTGATGCTGGTATGTGTTACGGCCTTGTGCCTGGACTGATAGTGTTTGTATTTGGATCCTGTAGTATTGCTGTTCCATCAACAGGAGGACTTGGTCCATGGAATCTTGCCGTTATGTTTGCTCTCTCATTATATGGAATCGATACTACCGAAGCAGCAGCATATTCTTTTGTAGTATGGGGATTTCAGACTGGCATACAGATAGTATTGGGTATTATATGTGCCTTATACGTAATGGGTACCAAATCATCGACAAATAATCAAGACAAGAATAAACAAAATAGTTAACGGACGCATTAGTTTCTAAATATAATTACCTCCTTATAAGATATCTTATAAGGAGGTAATTATATTTAGAAACTAATGCGTCCGTT